>JBKPPX010000102.1:0-3835 GCA_046733815.1 Thermoproteota archaeon
TGCAACAATAATTGGAAGAGCAAATAAGGATGCTAGCGGACAAGTTTTAGATGCAGCTATGCGTACTACCATGGAAAGATTAAGGACATGGGACTTTAGAACACAAGCTCACAGTTCTACTGATAGAAATCTTAGACAAGCTTTTGAGCATCTTGATAAGTTAAAGGATAAGCTCGGATTATCTGATGCGATAATAGAAAAGACTGCTTACATCTATAGGAAGGCTCAAGAAAATGGAATGGTACGTGGAAGAACAATTAATTCAGTATTAGCTGCCTCTTTATATATTGCATGCAGAGAGATGGAAGTTTCAAGAACGTTAAAGGATATTGCTGCAATTAGCAATATCAAAAGAAAAGAATTAGCAAGAATGTATAGATTAATGTTCTTTAAACTTAATGTAAAAATTCCAATAGTTGATCCTCTGAAATGTATTGCTAAGATATCAAATAAGATCAACCTAAGCGAAAGGACAAAACGGCAAGCGATAAGTATCATGAACGATGTTACCAAAAAAGAAATATCTGCAGGAAAAGACCCTATGGGAATTGCGGCAACAGTACTTTACTTATCATGCCTCAAGACTGATGAATATAGAAGTCAGATAGATATTGCTAGTGCAGCGGGTGTAACAGAAGTTACTATCAGAAATAGATTCAAGGATCTAAAAAGTCAATTTGACTTAAATTAGACTCTTTTTGTATTGATAAATTAAATAATGTACAGAGGATAAGAATTATTTGCTAAAATCCTAAATGCTAAATGCTGCAATTCAGGAAAGGTCAGCATTTTTGATATGGTAAAACGTCTCATATAAAGTGAAATATATAATGCAAACTATAGTATATCAATTAATGGCTGCTACTACTAATGCTGCTACTCCAGACAATAATCCAAAGAACACGAGAAGACCACAACAGCAAAAAGCACAAACAATTCCTAAAACAGACAGTATAATCTCCTCTAGTCAGGTATCAGATAATAGAAGAAATGAAATCCATGAGTACCTAAAGTTGTTTGGATACAAGCCTGATAAGACAATTATTCAAGTGCATATAACTGGATTCTTCCGTAAGAAGGGACAACAACAGTATAAACAGAAAGAAAAAGAACACCATGTAGCAGCAGTAAAGAGATATGGAGGAACTTCTTTTTTAATTGTAGGTAGAACATATGATCCAGCTATAATGCAAGCTGTCCTCAAGCCTAAAAAGAAAAATCCTCTAGATACAAGTCCAGGATATATAGGTTATTTGTGGAAGAATAAAGATTCTCAGAAAAGAGCACCACATGAAGTAATACCTCTAGATTTTACTCCAATTCATTTACCATATCCTACAGATTGGAAGAAAATGTTTGCAACCAAAGGATTTATGTTAGCTTTACATGTTCCTGCCTCTTTTGCTAAGGATAAAAACAGACTTACAAGGGCTCTTTATCGTATTGGAAAGAATGGTATTGTTGATGTCAAAAAGGAATGGACCTTTATTAACGATCTAAGGCAATTTGGAGTTAATAATAAGCAGCAGAAGAATGTTAGAACTACCACTACAAAAACAGACAAAAATAGCAGCGATATGAATTATGAAGTCAACAATGAAGGAAAGAAAGGTTGATAATAGTGATGAGGAGGAAGATCCCGTTAGGATAATTAAAAGGAGATTAACTAAAGGAGAAATTAGCAAGGAAGAATACGAAGAGTTGCGAAAGGCAATAGAATCATAAAATGTATTTTGGCGGTAGTTAACTTTGCTAATGCAGCAGTACGAAAATTAATTTTTCATCTTCTTAGCACTCTACGAATCCATCTTATGAAGTATAAAAGACATGTTTATCCTAGTTCGCCTTTTTAACATGAATTAGTATTAGCTTTACTCAATCATTAAACGCTATTTACATAATCTGAAGTAGTTGGAACGTTGTTAAGTCATCGATTTCTTAGATCCGCACTCTTTAAATCGTATGATAGTGTATCGATACACATGTCATCCTCAACTGGTAGTCAATATCGTTGTGAAGAATGTGGCGGCGACATGACTTTCAATACCTTAGAAGAACTTCAAGAGCATAACCGAAAAGAGCATGGAAAGTAAAAATAAGATTATAATCAACAATAAAAAAGAAGCGGAACAGAAATAATTTATAGAATATATTTCATATTTGTAAAAATCTTTATCCTTTCCTTTATATAGTTATATTATTTTCTCTAATGGTAATTCCATGATAATACTTAAACTTAAATGTACCTTTTTTGCTCTAAGTATTATAGTACTTAATTCATGTGGATAGTAATCAGGAGTCTTAAAACAACTGTCCTGAATTTTTACTTCTCCATATGTGATATATAGACCTATTTTCCACATAATATCATCCATCTTCTCCCTGCTTAGTTGCATATCATTACTAGTAGAATTATTCCACAGTAATTTCATTTCTCATTTTATGTCTGGTTTCTTTAATTAAATTTAACAATCTATTTATCATAATAAGATAATTCATTCTTTAACTCAAAATGACTATAATTCTGTGTTTATTACAACGATTACTCTCACTTGTTACCTGTTATATTATTACTACAGGTATCTTCGCAGTCGTTTACTATCATCGTCTTTAAAAGTATTAAAATAAACTTATTATTTCCCTGATTACAGATAAAGATATTCTTATCTGCTCCACTAATAAGAGTATCCATACTTAATCTCCAACTGAATAATAATTATCTTCAAGATCAGCAATTTTGTTAGTTCCTCTTTTTCTATCCATTATATCATTTTCAAGAATGCCTGCTAGGACATCATTTTGAGCTGGACCTTTTGCATTATACTCCTTGGATTAGCAGTCAGTAACTAACTGCCATTTACCCATGTATTCGTGGATTTACGTTTATTATGATTTGCTATACCATCATTGTTAAGATTTATCTTAGCTGCAGACTGATCTTTAATGTTTTCATAATCTATATTTATATGAAACAAGATATCAAGTTAAGTGGATTGATATACTCAGAATAGTTTTACATTTAATTCTGGTTTTAGCTTTTATGTCTAATTATTCTTCTTACTTATTACCACCTTCTTCTGCTAGTGCATCACCATACGTGCCGACACTCGAGTATAACACCGATGACGAAATACGGTCTATCATTAATGATACTACCTTGAAAGTAGAAGAAGTTGTAAGAGGATTGGATCTACCTACTACTATGGCATTTTTAGGTCCTAATGACATATTAGTTTTGGAGAAGGATAAGGGCACAGTTCAGAGAATTATTAATGGTGAAATACTTCCAGAACCACTGCTTGATGTTAATGTCGCGACTTCTGTTGAAAGATGTATGTGTGGAATTGCTGCGGTATCGAAGAGTAATAGCAGTACTAATAGTAGTAACATCGGGTCAACAACATATGTATTCTTATATTTTACTGAAGCAGAAGTAGCAGATAGTGAAGATGTTACTCAAGGAAAAGATCCATTAGGTAACCGCCTATATAGATATGAATTAGCAGATAATAAACTGATAAATCCTGTACTTCTTCTTGATCTTCCTGCTATACCTGGTCCTCGTCATAATGGTGGTGCTATCATGATTGGATCTGATAATAATCTCTATATTCCTATTGGAGATGTAGATGGCTCTGGTAATGGAAAAGAGACTAAAGCTCAGAATTATGTTAATGGAATAGAACCAGATGGAAGAGGTTCTATACTTAGAATTACTCAGGATGGTAGACCTGTAGGAGCTAGTGGTAGTGGTGGCATTCTTGGTAATTCTTACCCACTTAACCTATATTATGCATATGGAATACGAAATAGCTTTGGTTTTGATTTTGATCCT
>JBKPPX010000103.1:0-5938 GCA_046733815.1 Thermoproteota archaeon
CTAACAGAAGAATATATGATTGGAGTAGTGTGCACCGATCATAGAGATGGATTACAAAAACGACTTAAAGTTATGCAATTGAGAGGGAATATTCCTGCTGGCGATATAAAAATTCAGCCCGTCAAGATTGTATCAACGGAATGTATAAGGGGTACCGATGAAGATTACTATGAGGTATCTTCAAAGCGAGATATTACTTGTGTCAAGAAAGACGTTTGAATTGATTCCATAAAAATGATAACCTTAGTTCAGACATCTAAATGAAGAATATTTCACATATATAAAATAAAAATACAACAACTAAATTGTCCCTATCTAATCTTATTTAATATTAATAATAGTTTGGGATGTTTTATTATAAAATCATTATAAAATATCATTTGTTCGCTTTTTTTTCAAATGAGGATTTACAACATATAATGGTTCTATACCTTTTAATACGTTGAGCAAATTCTCAGCTGCTACTCTAGCCATTTTAGAGCGGACCTGATATGTCGCACTACCGATGTGCGGTAGAATTATTACATTTTGCATTCTCAATAGGGGATTAGAAAAAGATATCGGTTCTTTTTCATAGACATCAAGGGCTGCGCCTGAGATCCATTTATTTTTTAATGCGTTTATTAAATCTCTCTCGTAGATGATTTGGCCCCTTGAAGTATTAATTAAGAATGCTGTTTTTTTCATTTTTCTAAAATTTACTTCGTTAAAAAAATGAAAACTATCTTTGTTTAAAGTTGCATGTATTGATAGAAAATCGCTTTCTTTTAGAAGACTATTGATATCAACATAGTTTGCGATAGGATGATTTAATTGATGATCTACACGGTTTCGGTTATAATATAATATCTTCATATTAAATCCTGCAGCTCGCCTTGCTACAGCAGCACCTATGCTGCCTAATCCAAATATCCCTAAGGTCATGCCGTTGACATCTGATCCTAAAAATAAGTTAGGCATCCATCCAAATTTCCATTGTTTTTTTCTTACAAATTTATCTGCTTCAACAACTCTTCGTGCTATTGAAAGGATAAGGGCAAATGTTAGATCCGCAGTGGCTTCAGCAAGGATATCTGATGTAAACGTAACATATATACCTCTTCTGTTTGCCTCTTCTATATCTATATGATCGTAGCCTGTGCTATATGAGCTGATTACTTTGAGATTTGAACCGGCTGCATCCATAATTTCTCCGTCTATTGTATCAGATAATGTACACAGAATTGCATCCATATTACGTATATTAGTAATAATCTCTTTTTTTGTAGGAGGACTTGGTTTTTTATTTACCACTATATCGCATTCTTTTGACAAGATCGAAAGTGCTGGCTCAGGTATAGTTCTGGTTAGATAGACTTTTTTTTTCATGGACCCGTGCTTATGCTATGTCTTGCTAATCAATTTATATGCTGCATACCATTACAATCTGTTTCTTGGATAGTCTATGATCATAGACCATTTTAACATTTGATTTTTGCAAGTACGTCTATAACGCTGTTAATTTAATAAGAGACATGTATCCAGCCAAGGAAGTGCCAATAGGAATAAAAAAAATCGAAAGGGAGTTTTCAGAAAATAATGAATATTCTATATCCGATCAACTTTTTAATAATATTGTAGGATATAATGACGTTAAAAAATTATTTAGAATGTCATTTTCCGCTGAAAAGCCTGTGCACATTTTGCTAGTCGGACCCCCTGCGTCTGCTAAGACACTTTTTATGTTAGACTGCATTAAGCTGGAACGATCATTTTTTACTCTTGGTAGCCACAGTACAAAGTCAGGAATGACCGATTATCTTTTCAAACAACGTCCTAGATACTTGATCGTAGACGAAATAGAACATATGCCAATGAAAGATCAAACAGCGCTTTTGAGTCTGATGGAAACAGGAATTATAGCCGAAACAAAATATCAAAAGACTCGCAATACACAAATGAAAACATGGGTCTTTGCAACTAGCAATGGCACAGAACGTATGTTAACTCCATTGCTTTCTAGATTTATAGTATTACATTTTAAGCAATATAGGTATGAGAACTTCCGTGATATCGCAGTGCATATACTTGCTCAAGAAGGAATATCATCTGATATTGCTAGTGCGTCTGCTGATGCAGTATGGCAAAAAATGAGATCCAAAGATATAAGAGATTGTATAAAAATCGGTCGTCTTGCAAAGATCAAAGAGGATGTTGATTGGATAGCAAGCACTTTGAAAAGCTACAAATAATAAATAACATCTTTTTTAATCAGTTTACAACTAATTATCATCTGGATATATTATTCCGATCCACAGCGAATATAATTTTTTTCTCATTCATCGCTATTTGGATGTGTATTACAAGCCTTATCCAATTATCTATAACATAAGAAGAATATTGTATTCTAATTATACATGCAACGTTCTTACGGCTTAATGATTAGTATGACGTTACCAAAAACTAAAACTGTATGGATCTGTATATTTGATTCTTGTTATTGTTGCTGTTTCTGCATTTCTTCCTTTTTCAGAATCATTAACTCGGAATGTAAATAGTTGATCCTTTTAAAAATTTCCATATTTTCTTCTCATCCTAACACTTTTCAATATGTTTCGTTATTTGTCACTACTCAGAGAGACAGTGGGAAACATGATTCCATCAGAACTTACGGTATACTATGGAATTTGTTAAGCCTGTCATAAAATGGATATGATCTTAACGTTATCATGACTCTATTCGTTCAACCGTATCATGAAGGATTCTTTCAAGGAGGGGTCCTTTTATTGTTTTTTATATTTTTTCCCATTTTTGTTTTATCTGATTAATATATATATTTGCTGATGATTAACCATAATTTGAGTCACTCGTGATGGGGTATTTCATTACTAATAATAAAGTATTGTTTATTTTACTTGAAGATATCTTCAGAATGAACTATGGACCCATTGGATAAAGCAATTCTTGCTTCACTATATGTAAGCACATTGGAGCCTCAGGTATCATCATTTGATAGGATCAAGGATAGGTTACCGATAGGAAGGGAATTCTACAGATCAAAAGTTGAGCAACTTTCAGAACGCGGTTTTATAGAAAAAAATGATAGCTCTAAACTCAGTTTCATTGGAAGAGATGTTTTGAAGGTTGTTTTAGTTGGTGGCGTATTTGATTTAATTCATCCAGGTCACATTCATACATTGAAAGCGGCGAAAGCACAAGGTGATGTGCTTGTAGTAGTGGTTGCAAGAACATCTACTGCGTTGAATATAAAAAAAGATCGAAGAATATATCACAATGAAGCATTACGAAAGGAGCTTGTCTCATCTTTAAATTTAGTAGATCTTGCTGTTATAGGAAAGGAGGGAACACTCTACGATACCGTAGAATATGTCAAGCCCAATATTATTGCATTAGGTTATGATCAAGCTCATAGCGAAAAGGATATCGCAGAAAATTGTCAAAATAGAAATCTGAATATTAGAGTTATAAGACTAAATACGCCAATTCCCAAAACAAAAAGTTCAAAAATTAAAGATGAGTTAGGTGAGTTTTTTTATAGAATTTGAGAATTTTTAGCATTATTGATGTATACTTTAAGGCTAATCGGGTCGCCATTTTTAACCCCAAGAGACTCCTTAATAGAACAGGGTGCAATAACCTCTAACATGCTATCATCATAATGCGTTCTTTCTAATAGAAGTATTGCGGCATTCTTTATTGCATTATTATTAATGAAAGCCAGATAACATTTAGCCCATCCATAGGTACGAGTATTGTCCCTAAAACCTTCGATGAAAATAGAAGGAAAATTACTCAACTCCCGTCTCGCATTCTTATACATCTGGTCTACAAGTTTCACATTTAATGTGCCTGGATACGGAATGTAACCGAGCTTATCTTTGAATTGTTTGCGATAGCCATCCAACGACATATAGTATGCACCCTCGCCCATACCGGAAATAATATTGCCTTTGAAAGCAATTGTATCAGGGCCAGATTCAATAGCAGACTTAATAATAGATAATAAATTATCAATCTCAAAAGAACCTTTATCTGTGATTCTAACTAGATGTTTTTGCCCATTTCTAAGACGTTGAATATAGCCTACATTTTCCAGCACCGAAAGATGCTTGGAAGCAGATTGGTGTGATCTCTTTATTGCTTTAGCTAGATCAGTTGTAGTGACCTCAACAAAATCATGACGGCCTCCTAATTTCAAAACCTGTATTATAGTAAGTATATGCTGTAGCTTTAGATCTACCATTCTATTTAGTTGGTGATACCCATGTCCCCAAAAGTTCGAACTCTAATGTCAGTAGACTTTTTAATCTCGCCAGTTCTATGGCCTATTATATATTCAATTCCAACTTTATCTGCTGCTTCAACCAATCTCTGTGTAACAATACCGTCAAGTACCAAGAATTTAGCTCCTTCTGTGCTATCAAGTTTCTTCACCACATCAGAAACTGGTATCTTAAGGAGTGTCTTCAATGAACTATCCAATATGATTGCCTCTAGGGTTTCGTTAATCTGAGGATAAACCTCTCTCACAACTGAAAGAATCTCAGGTATGTCTTTATGTTCATTCCCGCTGGCTATAGCATGGGGCTCCTGCTGCTGGTCTCTGTCAAATTGAGTCTGTTTTGCATGTTTCTGCATTTGTCTATGGTCTGATTGTGTCTGCGGAATTGATTGTGATTGTTGTCCATTAGCAGATACGAAAGGTATAGCTTCTTTTAAAATGTCTGCGATTTCAAGAGGAGTACACTCTTCAACTTCTCTACCAGAAGGAGCTCTTAAGACCTTATCTATCTGTACTAGTCCTTGCAACTCTTTTAGTATTAAATCGCCAGCTCTATCCCCGTCTAAAAACGCAATAACTTTTTTGCCTTCTGTCAATCTAGTAACGGTCTCATCTATTTTTGCACCCTCGATAGCAATTGCATTATCAAAGCCCGCTCGTAACAGGTTGATAACGTCGGCCCTGCCTTCAACTAGTATTATCCAATCAGAATCGAAGACGCCCGTACCACACGCAAGCTGCGCTTTACCAAATGCAGTAAGTTTGCCTGGTTTGGTTGCGTCATAAACATCTTTGAGCATTTCTTCTCCTTCACTGATCGTCTTTGTTGCCCATTCTTGCACAATCTTTTTGGCACGGTCAACAATGACCTTTTTCTTTATTGCTCGAATATCATCGATACCAACCAATGCAAATTTGGCTTGAAATGGTCCTACTTTGTCGATACTCTCAATTGCTGCAGCAATCAATGCCGCAGTTGAAATATCTGTACTCATAGGAATTAATGCATCTCCTTTTGCCATATTTGGTTTTGTATCTACATTGACTTCTATTCTACCAACTTTGGAAACCTTCTGCAATTCGTTTAAATTCATTTCAGGTCCTAAAAGACCTTCCGTTTGTCCAAAAATCGCACCTATGATATCGGCCTTTTCAACCAACCCATCAACTTCGAATTTTAATTTAACGTGATACTTGACAATACCTGTGCTAGGCAATTCCATAACCTCATATTATTATTAAGTAAATTAAAGTGGTCCAGGCTAGAATATAAGTGCTTTGACATATCATACTCGGTTGAATTAAGTAATTGAGTTTCTGAGCTGCTAATATTAAACACATTAATTAGCATAGTTTCATATGTAAAAATAAAGATCTTTTCGTGAGCCAGTAATCCCTGACAAATGAGGTGCGTAAGTTATGAGGTCTTCTACATGTCTGACCTTCCCATTAGTAATTTTTGCCAAGGCTCTTTTATAGAATAAAGTGACATTATTTCCTTTACACTGAAGTTGTGTCACTAACTTGCTGGTTAATTTTTTGCCTGTTCTGTCCATATCAAGGAGAAGAATTATTTTCTTTCTATTTAGATGGTAATTATCAACAAAATCTGTTATGCCTCTAAAATGATGGAATACTGTTAGATTACCATTGAAT
>JBKPPX010000104.1:0-6628 GCA_046733815.1 Thermoproteota archaeon
TTTGCTGAGTCGTCCGGTGATCCTGAATATACGGTATGTAATGTAGAATCTTCGTTTGTCCATGTGACAGTAGTACCTACTGGTATATTGGCTGGCGAGGGATCATAGAACTTGGCGTTGGTAGGGGATGAAGATCCTGGACTTATCGAGATGTTATTATTACTTCCAGTACTAGTTGTCGTGGTGGCATTTTGCGCGAATATTGCGGTAGAGTCTATGGACAGAGAAATGAGTCCAACTATTAGTACTGTTAGGACAACTGTAGTAGATATCTTACTCATAGTGCATAAAGTGCAACAAGAACTATTAAACATTTCATATCTCAATATGCTATGTTGTATCATGTGTAAGTAATAGCAGTAGTCTATTCATTAATAATGACTCTGAATTTTGAAGTCCGATAAAGAATTTTAAGCATATTCTTAAAATGCCAGTTTACTTGCTTCAATATTGACTCATTAATGTAAAATTAGTTGAGATCAGCCAAGTAAACCGATCGAGGAGCAAAGATAGCAACTATAAGCGCAATATTTACTATTCGTATTCTCGTCATCATAAACAGATATATTCGTTAGAGGTCTCTATAAAGTACGCGAATTTCATTGATTACTCGTTATAAAATAACAAATGAATGCGTGGCATTGTAACTATTATTATACAAAAATCTTGTTTATTGTATGTATATTTAATTTAAAATGGAAATAGAATGAGTTTAAATATCATATCTGATAAAGTTTAATTAAGCTATAAATATGGATGATACAGACGGCAAAAATGCTAACACTCTAAATAGATCTGATTCTGAGATTGCAAGAAAAACTTCACCTAATCTAATAAATGAAGGGATTTTAGCTGGTCAAAAGATTGCTAGGATATCTGTTGTAACTCTAATCGGCATTGGAATCGTAGAGCTCATTATGGGACATTTCAGCGGCAGTGTTGTGGCTACGGCTGACGGTATAGACTCGCTATCAGATGCCATGATTTCATTTATTGTATTATTAGGTCTTCGTATTGCCCATCGTCCTGCTGATAAAAAATTTCATTTTGGTTACCGCAAGGTTGAAAGTTTTGCAGCATTGATGGCTGCAATTGGAATGGTTATTATAGGTTCTGTTATATTATATCATTCTTATGACGCATTAATACATCCACGAGAGATTAATCAACCTATTCTGACTATGGTTGTTTTAGCAGCTGCTGCAGCTATATCTCTACATAGGGCATTCCAAATGCGACTTATTGCAAACAAGTATGATCTACTCTCGTTAAAAACTGACGCCAAGAATTCAATAAAAGATGGATCTGCTTCGGTAATTGGTTTTTTTAGCATATTAATTGCGACCCAATTTGGCTTTTTACAAATGGACGCTATTGGGGGTATGATAATAGCTGGATACATCTTCTCAGTTTCCTATATATCACTAAAACAATCATCATTAATTCTTGTAGATGCTTGGCAGAACCCGAAGGTTACAGAACTTGTTAAAAGAATCGTTGAAGAGAGGTTTAAACATGAACAGATTAAAGTTAGGTCAGTACTTTTGCGGTCAACAGGAATGGTCTCTCAAGCAGAGGTCCATATGGAAGTTGATGGTAACAAACCATTAACAGATGTAGAATTATTATCAATAGAAATAGAAATGGCAATTCGTTCCAAAATACCAACGATAGAAAGAGTTTCAGTTATTCCTCATTCTTTCGCTTTACCAAAATCCGAATCAAAAAGATGGAGCGGAATGTTTGTTAATAAAAATAAGACTGTAAGTTCTAAATAGAATTAAATAACATTAAAAAAGCTTTTGATCTGCTTTTGCGTCGTCTTTTATTATTATGACAGCAGGGAAAAATGATATTACAATAACGCAAATTATGCAATAATTCGCAACTTAACACTTAAGATATATTACAACGTTTGAGAATCAAAGAGATGGTTAGATATCATTCTGCCATCTTCTATATGCTATTGTTAGTAGTCAGAAGCTTTAAAATCTATTCTTTGTAGGCAACACAGACCATAAGTTAAATCGTAAATATATATTCTATTTATTCGATAATGTGGTATACCCTCAAAGAGGATTAGTTTGCTGATATTTTAAAAACTTACCAGCGATCATTTTCCTTTGTAAACACCAAATATAAATTCTAGAGCTGAAAATTTTCTTATACAATTATCAAATAAGTACATTGAAAAATGAAGCCATTTTCACATTGACGTGTATATATATCGTTGTTTATGATTTAATTGTAAAAGGTAAATTAAAAGCCTTTCTGGTTATGTCTATTCACATAGTTGAGAATGTAGTCTGTGACTTGTATAACATTTTTCTGCTTTTCAGTATACCAGCAAATATAAAGTGATAAGTCAAGTTGCTCACTTCTGCGTGAATAAGGGTAACAAGTAGCAGACAACAAATATCTAACATAAAATTTACCCATCATAAAAAAGATAATTTGATAAATACTGAAGTACCCTATCTGTAAGTATGAGCAAGCTCATTGTTGAATCTTATCGAAATTCTACAGTAAATACAATTCTAGATGATATTGCTAACAAATATAAAATTGATACATCGAAGGATCATTTAGTCAAAGATATTCCTATAGAAGAAATCAAATTTAAATACAGGACGTACTCTGAATGCGTGAAAATATTGTATAAGAGCATAGGTCTATCCGAGACGAAGATTTAGTCGTTTCTTCTTTTTTATCGATCAAGCATTAAAGTTCCATTCAGTTTTTCGTTTTGCTTGTTATGTCGCTTCTATATAGGATGTAATATATTCCTGTAGAATTCTGCAATTGGTATGACCAGGGGGTGGCTTTCATGGTTACGCGCAAACGATAAAACCATTATCGATGTATTAGAAAGTCAAGGTGCTAATTTAGTAAAGGCAACATCATCTCTATTTGAACTTGTAACTGATTATCAAATGGTTGCTGAACGTAATTCAAAGATAAAGGATCTGGAACATGAAGGAGATCAAATCGCTCATAAATTATTTACTATTCTAGCCCACACATTTGTAACTCCATTAGATCGTGAAGATATTTCTAGACTTACTAGCTCAATAGATGAAGTTCTAAATTATACTGATGGAACAGCGGATAGATTTGTTCTATTTAAGATACGACAGCCTACACCATACATGTTAGAACTTGCAAAGATATTGCTTTCAGCATCACAGGAAATTTATGTATTAATGACACGAATAAGAAAATTAAAGAATGCTGATGAGTTAGTTGAACATTGTCGTAGCATAAAGAGATATGAACATGAAGGTGATAAAATCTATCGCACTGCCATTGCAGAATTATTTGAAACAGACAACGCAATAGAGATTATAAAATTAAAAGAAATTTATGAAACACTTGAAGGTTCCCTTGATCAATGTCAAGCGGTTGCAGATATTGTTGAAGATATAGCCTTAAAGTATGGCTAAAAGGTGATGCATATGGTAGAAGAATCTGCGTTTTTCATTATTGTTGGGTCAATAGCGGTAGCCCTATTTTTTGATTTTGTAAATGGATTTCATGATTCGGCAAATGCTATAGCAACTATTGTTGGAACTAGAGTGCTAAAGCCCGTTTATGCTGTAAGTATAGCGGCCATTGCAAATTTTAGTGGACCATTTGTATTTGGAACTGCTGTAGCGGCTACAGTAGGTAAGGGAATCATACAGCCAGAGTTTTCTACAATTTACGTTATTCTTGCTGGATTAATAGGGGCAATTGTATGGGATTTGATTACCTGGTATTTTGGACTTCCTTCTTCAAGTAGTCATGCACTTATTGGTGGTCTTGTTGGCTCTGCGTTGATAGCAGGAGGATTGGATGCTATTGTAGTGTCAGGAATTGAAAAAACATTAATATTCATGGTTGTATCACCTATTGTTGGCTTTGCAATAGCTTTTGCTTTTGCGATTGCTATTATGTATTATTTTCAACAATCTAAAGCATCAAAAGTTAACAGAATATTTGGCAAATTGCAAATTGTTTCATCGATCTTTTTTTCCCTTACACATGGGGCTAACGATGGACAAAAAACTATGGGTATTATAACGGCTCTGCTTATTGCGGGTGGACTAATAGATTCAAAGTCATTTGTTGTGCCTGTGTGGGTAATATTGGGAGCAGCAGCTGCAATTGCATTAGGAACTTTCTTTGGTGGATGGAGAATCGTAAAAACGATGGCATTCCGGTTAACAAGTCTGCGACCTTACCAAGGATTTTGCGCCGAAACAGGAGGAGGAGCAATCCTGACAGCTATGGCTTGGCTTGGAATTCCCGTTAGTACTACTCATGCTATATCGGGAGCTATAATGGGAGTAGGCTCAACAAAAAGATTTTCAGCAGTTAGATGGGGAGTAGGAAAAAATCTAATTTATGCATGGATAATAACTATACCGGCAAGCGCTGCAGTATCAGCCCTGGTTTTAATCTTTATAACAAATTTAATTGTTGGTTACCAATAGATAGTGGTTTAAGGCAAGTTTCACAATATCTTTTCAAAAATGTTATTCCAATCAGTATACCTTCAATAAATACATCATACGATGCTTTTTTTCCATTACATATATCGCATGATATTATTTGGAGATTTTTTATCTTATCAGATAGTGGTTGAACCCGTACTACACGAACATTTGTTGAGTCCATCATCCGCGAGCAAACACCATCAATTCTCGTTATCTAACGATACATATATATTAATTCTATATTATCTATATAGACTATAGGCCACTATAGAGAAATTTGTTTTTAGAATTTATTATTATAATAAACATTACTTAACATCTTTGCAATTTTATTTTGTCAATATACTATCAAACAACAATTGTACATCATATCCCTACTATAGAGAATACTTTAAAATTATTATCAGGTACAGAGTAATAAATAGGAGAATAGATAATACAAAGAAATCACAATAAATTGCAGCGTCAAATAAGGTATGAATAGAACAATATTTTTGGCTAATATAGTAACTATTATACCTGAGAGCCTTAACCAGGAGTCATTCTACAATATAGCCGTTTCTCGCGGTGGGATACGTTAACACGCTGTAATTAGATGATTTCAGACAATTACCATCTGTCCTTATGCTAAAAATTTTCTGCAGTCTGCTGCATACAAGAAAACTTACCACTACTATGATTTAAAGAAAAAAGGAAATTTAAAGATATAAAGAACTAGATATGTTCATTTTGGTTATATCTGGTTTAGTGTATTTTAGTTTCTATCGTTTACTATTGCATTATACGATTAAACGACCACCATCAACCATTTAGGATATTATTAATAAAAACTCAGACACTATACTGAAACATATTTTTGTTGCCATTTCATTGTTTACAATATATATGGCTGAATCTGCAAGTGGTCTATAAAAAATATAACAGTTCGAATGAAAAAGACGCCTCGGCAGTCACTTAGCTTGGCAGAAGGCACATAAAAATTCGTATAACTCTGATTTTATATGTTATTAGTTTCTTTATCCATATACAAAATACTATTCAGGGATAAAGTTTCCAGTGATATATATATGGTAAAAATATTGTCCAGAGATATGGCATATCGGGTCAAGGATATTTCTTTGTCTTTAGAGGGAAAAAGAAAAATTGAATGGGCACAAGCGCATATGCCTGTGCTTGTAGCAATGGGACAGAAATATGAGAAGACTAAACCGCTTAAAGGAGTTAAAATTTCTGGGTGTTTGCATGTAACGAAGGAAACCGCCGTATTGATCCGAACTTTAAAAATAGCCGGGGCAGAGATTTCATGGTGTGGATGTAATCCATTAAGTACTCAAGATGATGTTGCAGCTTCGCTGGCGACTGATGAAGGTATTTCAGTGTTTGCAAGACGAGGCGTATCTACAAAAGAATACTATGATGATATACATTCAGCTATGGATATCAATCCGAATATAACAATTGACGATGGTGCGGACTTAACTATTGAAATGCATAAAGAAAATAATGGCTCTCAAACAACGATCTATGGCGGTACTGAGGAGACGACCACTGGGGTTATTAGACTACGTGCATTGCAAAAGTCAGGAAAGCTTATTTATCCAATTATTGCGGTTAATGACGCTGAGACCAAACATGACTTTGATAATGTTTACGGTACCGGTCAATCAGCTTTAGATGGTATTATCCGTGCTACTAACATACTTATATCAGGAAAGAATTTTGTCGTGGCTGGATACGGGCATGTTGGAAAGGGGATTGCACGACGCGCTTCTGGAATGGGAGCTAATGTCATAATAACTGAAGTAGATCCAATTGCAGCCCTAAAGGCAAAGTTAGATGGCTTCTCTGTAACATCCATGGAATATGCATCTGCTAAAGGTGATGTCTTCGTTACGACCACTGGTTGTAAAGATGTTATCGTTGAAGAACATATTAGTAAAATGAAGGATGGAGTGATACTAGCAAATGCTGGTCATTTTAATGTTGAAATATCTGTTGCAGCATTAGAACGTCAATCTGTAAACAAAAGGCAAATCAACGAAAACACGGCGCAGTATACCTTAAAGAGCGGTAGCAGAATTTATTTAATTGCCGAAGGCCGCTTGGTAAACCTGGCAGCTGCAGAAGGTCATCCCTCTGAGGTTATGGAC
>JBKPPX010000105.1:0-2795 GCA_046733815.1 Thermoproteota archaeon
ATCCTGTATTAACTATTAAAGAGATTATACAAGAACATTGGAGTCAAGTTTCAATATAAGACTAAAGGCCCAATGTATTATTGTTAAGTCTAACAGAGTTATCATGTTTGTAATAGATGTAAATAATCTTGATGAAGGATAATTGCTAATGTATGTTAAACTATGCTTAATTTTATTATATAGAAGTAAATTGGATTTCTATTAATTTAAGAAAAGACTAATAACAGATAAGAATAGCCCTATCAGTTATTGTTTCTTAACTATGAAAAAGCAGACATTGGAACTTTTGAGATCAATTATGTGTATGATGAAACTATATGACGGATCAGTAAAAATTTTATCCAAAGTGCTAATAGCGAAGGTATAAAATGTATCTGGACACGTTTTGTAGAAATCAAAGGCTTTGTATAATACGATATACATATTCTTGATGAATAGATATGCCCAAATAGTTGATAAATCTTAAAGAAGATATATGGTTGCAATTCAGGTTAGTAGAGAAATAATTGCACCAGTTGATAAATTATGGGAGATAGTAGCAGATGTAGATAGAGAACCACAATTCTGGCGTGGCACTAAATCTATCAAAAACATAAAAAAGGAAGGAAACATCATCGAAAGAGAAGTAGTGATTAGTTTTAGAAATTCTGTATGTAGACAAATTGTGACTATAGATCCCAAAAAATCGGTTAAAATAAGAATTATCGACGGACCAATGAAAGGTACAAAAAATCTTATGTTAAATGATATAGGAGATAATAAAACCAGAATAGACGTAGAATGGAATATCCAAATGGCGGGTTTTTTAGGAATGTTCACAAGAATGGTAAAAAGACACATTTCGGAAGGTACAGATGAAGCATTAGAGAGGATATCAAAAACAGTAGAATAATTATTTACCGTGAAATCTTGTTCCTCTATTTTGACTGCTCCATTAAAAGAGTTCGGTTTACCTAAATACATCAGACCATCAATTATTTATTGAATATTACCCTGATAATACACGTTATCCTAATCAATGAAATCTTATCTCTACTATATTCATTAGTTGTAGTTTTCTAATCCTTCGTAGGCAATTTACTTAAATATATGTCACAAATAAGGAATTGATATGATTATGAGTTAATAATATTTTTATACTATATGTACTCAGCCTTGGGTACAAAAGCTTGTAGGAACTTGCCAGGACGATTAATCTCTACTTAAATTTTGTTCATAATGGTTAATTACTGCCTATTTGAGTTATAATTCAAATCCCAACTTTATTATAATCATTACTGTACTAGATTAACATACGTATGAAAAGATTTAACCGATTTACATTCAAAAAATTAATACTATTATTTACTTTTGGAATAATATTTCTTTATGCCTTTCCAGCTAATATCACTATACATGCACAACAGTCACCGCCAATAATAGGTATAAAGATTACATCACCCAGTACAGGACAACAAGTTCCAGTTGGCCAGCTTACCATTTCAGGAATATCTACAGATAATCCAACTACTGATTGTACAGTATATGCTGATTGGAATAACCTAAAGCCATTTCAAACTGCTGTAGCAACAGGTCCTGGTGGAGTAAATGATTATTCTACTTGGAGTTTTACTTTTACTGATAAATATCATCTTATTACAAATGGAACAAACGAACTAACTTCTAAATTATCTTGTATTAGTAATCCTACTAATTTAACAAAATGGTATAGTGTAAATGTCATAGGATTGGCATCTGGTCAAAATCAACCGCAACTCTTACCAATAATAGGCAATAGCACAACTTTAAGCAATAACACAATTTCTGGTAATGGTACAGCAAAAACAGCAGCATTAACAGTAGGAGCAGCAAATGAAGATATTAAGGATATTTTACCAAGGCCTATAGTACAAAAAGAAATACAAGCCTTACCAATAGTAGCCAATAACACAACTTTCAGCAATAGCACAACTTTAAGCAATAACACAATTTCTGGTAATGGTACAGCAAAAACAGCAGCATTAACAGTAGGAGCAGCAAATGAAGATATTTTACCAATGCCTATCGTACTAGAAGAAAAACAACTGCCCTCATCATCAACAACTGAAAAAGATGCTGATCCTTCTATGTCTCATTCCCCATCTAGTACCGTAACATCAACAAAATCAGACACCCCATCTAGTACCGTAACATCAACAAAATCAGACACCCCATCTAGTACCGTAACATCAACAAAATCAGACACCCCATCTAGTACCGTTGCTAAGGATAAAGGGGATACTATTATCAAAACAATCAAACAGATTACAGAGAGAATATCAAGCACAAATCCAGATACTAATCCAGTCCAAGTTCAACAAATACTTGTACAATTAGCTCAGACATCCAATAAAGAACAGGCATTTGAAGAAATGCATCAGATATCTTCGCAGGTTACTACATATCCGTTTGGTAGTGTATCACAATCATTAGCCAATATAGCACAACTAGCATCTGGTGGTAATGTAGCATATATTATGAAAGAAATCATACAGGAAAAATCTAGCGGTAAAAGTATATCACAGTCGCTAGTCAATATAGCTCTTCAATTATCATGTGGTGAATCCACTAACGTAAACGAACACCTAAGACAGGCCGCACAGATAATAGCAAATCAAGCTGGCATCTCTACAGAAAAGGTAGAATCAATACTTATACAAATAGCTCTGCAAATTTTCCACTCACAAGGAAAGGTTGTAACCGCACAGTCTATATGTCAGATTGCAAATCAAGTGGTACATAATCCCAATGGAATTATAGCACAAACAATACTGCAG
>JBKPPX010000106.1:0-1220 GCA_046733815.1 Thermoproteota archaeon
AATATTACTTACAAATAGGTAAAAAACATCATCATCATCAATGGCTACATTACTCATGACAGGATCTTCCTCTTATCATTCACCTTCATCAGGGAAATATTTCATCAGAATATGCTGCTGCAAGTGTGTCGTCTTATGGATCATATAAAAGTAACAGGCCTCCTGCAGCAAAAGGTCTGATGAAAGAGTTAATCTTCTTTAAACTTCAATATATTAAAGATATATTAAATATGATTAATGGTTAGGAGAATTGTACTCAATAGATTAGATACCTAGATGAGGTATGTATGTATGTATATATATTAACTGATAACTATGAGCGAAGAAAGCGAGAGAGAAGAAATTAAAGACGAAACCCATCAAGTACAAGATGAAGAACAAGAAGAATCCGATGATGTAGAAGATGAAGAAGTTGAACGAGAAGAGGATACATTTAGCAACAAGAATAGAAGCAAGAAATGAAGTTCTGGTTAAAGAGTCAAGGGCTGTGATCATCTTGTTGATAGAATTCATAATAATGGTGGTGGACAATCTATTTCACCTAAAACACCAGGCTGTGAAGAGTGTGAAATAGAGAAAACTCAATGGGTAGGATTACGACTATGTTTAACAGTGGACATGTAGGATGTTGTGATTCTTCTGTAGAATTGCATGCAACAAAACACTTTGTAAATACGAGACATCCTGATATGGTTGCATTACTTAACAAACCTTGGAAATGGTGATATATTCATAAGATTTTTAATATCTTTACTACAAGTTACTTCTAAGACATATAACTTATTAATGGAAATGTTTCTTCTTAGTTTTCTTATCATCTTCCAACAAAAACATATGCCTTTAAGTATACGATCAATGTATAAAATCTTGTGTAATAGATGTATACTATAGTAATGGTAGGTAAGTTGACGATAAATCCCGGCTATTAAAAACAGCAGCAATAAAGAAGATAAGAATAACAATGCTAATCTATTCTTGGATATCAAAGATAGCAAAACAAATAGTATCGATTCCAACGATAGAACAATAATCACAATAAATGATACTGAGAAAGAAGGAATAGGACTAAGCACAGGAGCAGCAACTGCTGAAAAGACAGAGGTATTGTATGGAGAAGATAATACAGTAGATAGACTTTTGCAAGCTTTCTCTAATACAAAAAGTACATGGAATGTTTGTACAAATTCTATAGGGCCATCAGTTTCGATGGGAGTTGAACC
>JBKPPX010000107.1:0-4089 GCA_046733815.1 Thermoproteota archaeon
GCGCCAGCGGATAACTGGAATTTTTCCTATCGAACGATTAGAGTCCGAAGTCATAGAAAAGAGTAAGAAAATATGGATTAATTAAACAAGCAGATAATAAGACGTAGAATACATAAAACAAAACATGTACCTAATACCAAATTACTTTATAAGTAGAATTTTTATCAGAATTATCGATTTCTAATAGCAATTTTTATCAACTACTAAATATTAGTAAATACGAGTAGATTATGTAATACATTCCTACATTATGGCATACTCTTATAGTATCAAGAATTTTTATTATCTTATCTCTAGATTTAGTCAAGGCAAGAAATATTGCCTTATCTAGTCTCACTCGAAAGGCACATAATTTTTTATACAGAACTATTATACTATTACCAGCATAAGGAGTAGGAGAAGGAAATGTGAGATGAAAAGAATTTTAATAGTAGATGATGAGCCAGATGTTAATTTAGCACTAAGAATAGTTCTAGAAGAAAATAATTTCATTGTTGATTCATTTAATGACTCTCTTCTGGCATTAGAAAATTTTAAAGCTAATTTGTATGACGTTTTAATCTTAGATATCAAAATGCCAAAAAAAGATGGCTTTGAATTATATAAGGAGATTATGAAAATTGACAATAGAGTGAAGGTCTGTTTTTTGACAGCTGGTGATGTTAATTATAGTTCGCTTAAGGACACATTTCCGACATTAAATGAAAATCAATTTATTAGAAAACCCATTGAAAATACAGAGTTAATAAGACGAGTAAATAAAATAATAAATTTATATGAATAAAATAGATATAGAAAAATAATTTGATGATTCTAACTGAAATGGATGAGAAAAGCTAATTCAATTATTATTCTACAATTTAATAAGGCCAGTCAACACTTAAGTTTTAATGATAATAAATTTTTATATCTTGATGCCTTTGAATTCCTAAATTTGTTAGTAGAATTTTTCAATCGCTTTTCATTGAATATTCCAACTCTAACTCCGATACAAAAGTAATTCCTTCAGACTAAATATATCTTTAATATTAAATTTAGTTTTTTTCTTTTGCAATATTTTTACGATATTGAAATTCGTACCTGTTTAGCACTGAATATAAAGTCGCAGAAACGCCCTCCTATTACTACGTCTTTTGCCACTAATTAGTTATTCAATAAATACGAAATCATCTATATTGGGACACAACAGCAGCAACTAAAGGTTTTGTCCTTCGTAGGCATGTTTTTGCTCCAGTAGGCAAGTCTAATCAGAGTATCACTTGCAGCCTCTATTGATTTTTATATTAGCAAACAATATCGGAAATTTTTTACGCATCATAACATGCTACCTTAACAATTCATTTACTTGAAGCTTTTAAGTAATGTATCCATAGGAAAAGTATTTAGTATATCTGATTGTTTTGCCCAGCCCCTTCTGGCTTGACCTATGCCAAGTTTCAAAAAGGCAAAATGGACAGAATGATGAGCATCTGAATCAATTACAAGTTTGATATTATTTTCGACTGCCATTCTTATATATTCGTCTTTTAGATCGAGACGGTCATAATGAGCATCTATTTCTAGAACAGTATCTGTATCTTTTGCTACGTCTATCAATTTCTCCATATTAACAGGATAACCTTCTCTTTTATTTATTAGTCTACCCGTAGGATGAAAAATAATATCAATACTAGGATTTTGTGCAGCTTTTATTAGTCTCTCAGTTTGGACTTCAATTGGTTGTACGAAACTAGAATGGATTGCTGCTCCTACTATGTCAAGTTTATCTAACACATTATTCGCAACATCAAGCGATCCATCCTTCATTATATTTACTTCGGCAGATGAGAACATTTGAAAATTGCTTGATAATAAACCAGGATGATCATTATTAAAATTATTATTCTTTTTTGATCTTTCAGTATAATACTGATTGAGTTTTAACTTGTCATTTATTTCTGAGATTTTATTAGCTTGATCCAGTATCTGTTCTTCATCAAGTCCATGAGTTAATTTCAAGCTTTTTGTATGGTCTGTGATAGCAATATATTCAAGGCCAAATTTTTCTTTTGCATCTAGAGCCATTTCTTCTATAGACATTTTTCCATCCGTATTGTTACTATGAACTTGCAAATCACCTTTCAAGCTATCATAATTTATTAACCTTGGCAGATTTCCTCTTTTTTTTGCAAGTTCAATTTCCCCAGTATTTTCGCGCATCTCAGGAGGAATCCAATCCAGTCCTAATGCTTGATAAACTTCTTCTTCTGTATAACCGGCAACTCTTTTCTTATCATTATCAAAAATTCCCCATTCATTTAAGTGAAGACCTTTTGCAAGCGCAATCTTTCGCATTGCTGCACCATGTTCTTTGTTACCAGTAAAATATTGCAGTGATGAGCCAAAACTTTCCTGAGGAACAACCAACAGATCAACATCCATTCCATTGTTCAGACGCACGAATGTTTTGCTTGATCCTCTACTAATGACCTCATCAACCTCAGGCATTTTAACAAAATAGTCCATTACCTTTTCAGGTATATCAGAGACTACAACGTAATCGATATCGCCTACTGTTTCTTTCATTCTCCTAAAAGACCCCGCCGCTACAGCTCTTTTTACTCCCTTAACATAAGATAAGCGACTTTCTATTTGTTTTATAATAGGATAAACTTCTCCTAGAAGGTATCTATTAGTACCTTTCTTGAACATTTGAATTTTTTTTAGAATTATTTCTTCTTTCTTTTGAGAAAAACCTGGAATATTTTGAAGCTTTCCTTCTGATGCTGCTTTTTCTAGATCTAATAAATCTTTGATTTTTAATTCGTCATAAATAACTTTAAGTGTTTTAGGACCAATACTTTCTAGACTATAAAAGTCGTCGACATTTATTGGAGTTCTTGCCTTTAACTCTTCAAAGTAATTTATTTTTCCTGTCATTATATATTCTTCAATTTTTAAGGCAATTGCTTTTCCGATTGATGGAATCTTTTGTAGTCCCTCCAGTCCTTCATTTCTATATATTTCTTCAATGTTTGCATACAAACTTGCTATAACGTCAGATGTTCGCTTATATGCTCTAGCTTTAAAAGTTGCATTTTCATCGTTTCCTTCGATTTCAATCATAAATCCGATTTTATGAAATATTTTTGCTATGTCTGCATTCTTCATACTTTATTATATTAATAGACAAAAGAGACAGTAATATGCCTAGAGCTAAATCAAAGACAGTTGTCTACAAAGGATCTATAATACTTGATATATTACTACCGTCAATAGATCATACGCATATTATAGATAATATTTCTTAAAGCAAACTGGCCATAAAATTATAATTAAGGCATCTAGTTGATTGCATTGTCCGATCGTAATGAATCGCCAAAGTATACAGGATGCAAACAAAAAACAAGACCTTCCAACTATAGAAGATATATTTAGAGCTAGGGACTTACTAAATACAACAACTATTAGAAAAACGCCGCTACAGAGATCTGATACCTTTTCAAAACTTATTGGAACCAATATTTTCCTCAAACTCGAATCTCTACAGAGAACAGGCTCTTTCAAAGTTCGAGGAGCATCTGTTAAAATTAGTATGTTATCTGAAGAACAGAAAAAATATGGTGTTATTGCTGCATCTGCTGGGAACCATGCGCAAGGAGTTGCCTACGCTGCATTAAGACATAATATTTCATGTACAATTATTATGCCACAGAACGCATCGCCAGCCAAAGTAGCTGCTACAAAAGCATATGGAGCAAAAGTAATTCTACGTGGATTAGATTACGATGAATGTTGGATTGAAGCTCAAGAAATTGCCAAGAATGAAGGTAGCACAATAATTCACGCTTTTGATGATTCACAAGTAATATCAGGTCAAGGAACAATTGGTCTAGAGATATTAGAAGACCTGCCAGAACTTGACCAAATATATTTGCCAATAGGAGGTGGGGGACTAGCGGCAGGAATTGCTATTGCAATAAAGGCTAAAAAACCTGATGTGAAAATTATTGGCGTAGAATCTAAAGCTTTTCCTGCAATGAAAGAATCACTTGCAAGAGGTTCTTTGCAAAATATAAAAGCAGGATATACTATTGCTGATGGTATATC
>JBKPPX010000108.1:0-5566 GCA_046733815.1 Thermoproteota archaeon
AAATAGATCCTTCCATTTTCTTGGCAAATAGCTAGGCAGATATTCTTCGCTGTTGATGTATTTGACAAGTACTGTATGATCGTCAAGCGCATTTATCAAATGCTTGATAATTTCATTATTTCCTCCTTCCTTTTGCCTTCCATCGGCAATAATTAGAACTCGCATATAGGTTATTATTACGCCTTTAGATCTCTTCTTGTATTAACTATAGAATAGTATAGTCGAGAATGCTGTCTAGCAACAAAATTCCATTTTAGCTTCTGCTTAAATGCATCTACAGTTTCAGCATAGTTAAAGTAATTTCTGTCTAATTTTTTAATTCCCCTAGAAAATGCATGAGGATTTCTTTTGACAGTTATTCCTAATCCTTGTGAAGCAAATTCTCTAAAGAATTCTAAATCTGTAGCTATAAATGGTAATCCGTGGGCTAAGGCGTCAAACATTACGCCTGAACCAGCAGTTACTTTGTATGGTAATATTACAGCATCAGAAGCATAGAATAATATAGAGAGTTCTTCCTCGCTGAGGAAACCTCTTTGTAAATCTAAGATATTATCTGCCTTTTCCCATTTGAGATCGAGGTTTTCAGTACTGTAATGTCCCTTTGAAGAATTTACTACCAAGGTCCATCCATCTGGTATCTTCATCTTTCCTAGAATGTCCCACCCTTTAGTAGCTGTCCTAAATCCTAGTGCTAAAGCTATTCTATATTCTTGTTCTTGCGGTAGAGAAAATTTTTCCCTTGCTTCTTTTTTGTTTAGGGAAGAAGATAGGGCTGGCTCAGATCCATGATAAATCACATGGCATTTACCACCATTGCTACTAGCATCACTAGTACTATTGCCAAGTCTCTCTGACATATAATGTGAGAAGACTATGCCTGCTGCGCTCATCCTAAGCTTCTCTTTATTTAAGTTATTAAAAGCCCGATAATTTAGAAAATACTTCCAGAACCTCACCAATGCTCGAGCAGGTATCCCTAATTTTCCTATTCTGCCACTTTTTTTAATTAATGATGCTTGACTTATCCATTGACCGAGGGAATATCCAGTATGAAATGTCGTTACTATAGGGATTTTGCATTTAGTATAGAATGCGTCAATATATGTGCCGCTTTTTTTTGGATCGAGTGGATCCAATATTAATCCATACAAACCAGGCTCAAATTGTACATGTACAATATCAGGCTTTAAGTCATTAACTATTTTTAACAATACATCGGAATTACGAGGATTTTTAGGAGATATGCCGGAATATTGTCCATCCCCTTTTTCATCGCAGACAACATAGACATCTAAACCATCTTTTCTAAGCTCATTTGTAAGGTTTGATGTGTAACGTCCTACACCACCGGGCATGGGGGGATATTCTGTAGAGACCATTAGTACTTGCATCGCTATCTTAGATCACCCCATCACATTTTCATGTAAATATGTAAAGGGATCTGTTATTTTCTTTAGCTCCACATCTTCCCAAATGTTTGACCTTCCATTAGCCTTAACAGACCTTGTCTATATATCTCAAATTTCTTTTTTTTCTCTTCGGTTAATGCGTTATTTGAACGTAGTAACTCTTCTAATGCATCTAATTGCAATATTCCCATTGGTATCATCAAGTCCTTTTCTTTTCCTGGTGCTGCTTTGTAAAGGTAAGGATTTTCTTCTATAGACAACGCCTGTTCTAACCTGAACTGTCTTTTTCTATGTATATAATGACCACCAAGTATGCTAACAATGGTAAAAACTATTGTAGCTGTAATCATAAAAACCCAAATGTTTGAGAACAGGATATTTAGAACGGGTACATTTTCTAAAAGTAGTTTATATTGAATTGTAATCCAATTTGTTATAGCTACAAACAATGCTATATACGCTGAATAAAATTGTCTAGATTCCCAAAATCTGCGTCCTAGCCATTCCAGTATTCCACCATATTGTATATGAAACATAAATTTCAAGTTAATACGAACATCTTTTGATTATATAGTTTTGGAAAATATGTGTGTGTTTATTAGATATCAACAACTTTCAAATAAATGATTGATATATTTCTTTAATATGAGAATAAAAACTCCATTAGCTTTGGCTCTTCTTTATTTGATTTCCTCTTCAATATGGCTTATACGGATGTTTTATTTTAGAGTACACAGAAAAGAAACTACAATGAAAAAGAATTTTGTAAGCTTTTAGATAATTCTATTTATAATAGATATAATAAGATATCTAAGCAATAGATGATGCAACATAATAAGACCCAATTTTCAAATGGTGCAATTATAAGAGCTGGAGTTGTGCACTATAACATGGAAGCCTACGGAGAGAATCATTAGATTCCCGGATGTGGCGAGCATGTTGGCTTACATTCTATCAAAGCACTAGATGAAATGGGATGTAAGGTTTTCCTCTGTGCAAGTGCATATCCAAAAAAAGAAGAAACTATTAAGAGGATAGGAATTGATATAGAAGACTCCATAGATGGATTTGTAAAGGCTATTGGCCGTAATGAGATACTTCCATTTCTTGGGGCTTATCAGAGGATGGTATATACTTACTCTTTCTTTAAGAAATTGATCAAAGAATATAAGCTTGATTTTGTTCTTGTAACTGGAGGATCAACTCTTATTCCAAAGTCCATGGCTGATAGAACCATTGTATATGTTCATTATCCTGTTGATCTAGAGGTCATGCATCAACGTTATCTAAAAAATAGAATGAAAAAGATTTACATTAAACCTTGGTTGTTTATTTCAAACAATCTTGATTATATCAAAAGATCTACCATAATTACAAATAGTAATTACACAAGAGATGCAATAAAAACTGCATGGGGAATTGATGCTAAGGTAATATTCCCGCCATGCCCACAGTATTCCTTCCCATTAGCAGATCAAGTAAAAAAAAATATTGTCTGCTCTTTAGGAAGATTTACACCTGAGAAGAACTACGAGATGATACTTCAAATTGCACGAAGACAGCCTAACACACAGTTTGAACTTATTGGAAGTACTACTCCAGATAAACTTTCATATTTTGAAAAACTAAGAAATACTGCACCGAAAAATGTCATCTTCCATGTAAATGCAAGCATAGAAGATAAAATAGAAGTGTTAAAGAGATCGAAGGTTATGTTACACAGCTTTATAGGAGAGCATTTTGGAATAGCAATTATTGAAGCCATGAGTGCTGGACTGATTCCGGTGACACATGATTCGGGTGCTGCCAAAGCAGACGGTCTTGTGCATAGAAATTTTAGATACAATGACATAGATGAAGCTGTTGCATCAATTAATCGCGCATTTTCTTCATGGAGCATAGACGAGGCTCAGAGATTAAGACAATATGCCATGAGGTTCTCAGCAGAATCCTTTAGAGTAAATATAAAGTCATTTATATCTAACTGGATTAATGAAAATAGCGACTCTAGCGAATATCATTAAAAGCCAAATTCATCTGAAAGGAGTAATGTAACGTAATGACATAATATAATTAAGGACTATACAGTTACTTATTATATTTTACCAAGATATAATTCCATAAGCATCATAATAATCACACACGTTTATTCGTTATCTTGAATAGAATTATTCTTTTGATACTGCTGGAAAACCTTGTTGTTCTCAAGGAAATACTTAAAAGTCATAAATTTTGCATCCCATTGATTTGTCCTCTCGATTCTTAAATCACTAATATCTTTTGCTATCTCTTCTGCTCTCTTTCTGACAATTTCGATCGCTTCTTGGATTTGCTTTGGAGAATTATCTACATGTACGGTACCTTTATAAAAATATCGCTTCAATGGAGGCCAGTTAGAAGTTATCAAAGGTTTTTCAAGTACCAGCGCTTCATATGCACCTGCTAACATCGTTTTATCTCTCTTTGTAAGAACCATTATCGCATCAACCCCCCGAAGTACAGAGATATAATCATTATAATCTAAAAATCCAGTAAAGATTACATTGTTTGTTTCCTTTCCTAGAAGATGTGTAGCTGCTTTAGATTTATCGCCGGTTATATAAAATAATATTTCAGACATAGTGGTAGCTGCATCAAGAATTTCTGCCAAAGGCTCGTCAGGTGCAAAAGAGGATATAACAGCAACCTTGAAAAATTTGCCATTTTTCTGTTCTCCTTTTTCCTGCTTTTTTTCCTTTCCTACTTCAAAATATGAAAGAGGGTCTTCCAATACAATTGTCTTTCTTTTAATATCTGAACAAATATTATCCTTTAATTCAGAATTGGTAACGATGATCATGCATACTTTCTTCATGATCCATTTGTTTAATGGTCGAAGGTATGACCAAGGCTTGTCAAAAGCTCCTGTATGCATATCTATTGCTATATTGCACTTTGCACCAGTCAAGTATCGATGTAATATGGCTGCTAGGGCACAAAATATCGGCGGGATTTGACAAATTATTATCTGGGGTCTTTCCTTTTCTAATATAAGTAATGTATTTGTAAATAATTTTAGGTATTTAATTGGTGAATATATTTTCTTTTTAAATTTGTAACTGATTAAATACAGATGAGCATCCAAACGTTCTGCTAGGTTCTTTGCTCTTATACTATGAGGAGCCCAAACTAGAAATACAGTTTTAAGAGGATCCTTACTAGCTGAATAAACTTCATCGGTATCATTAATTATCTTCTTAAACATCAATTATCATAAACTCATAGATATGATAAAGCACTTAAGGATTATAATTTTTGATTTAATAGTATATAAGTTATTTAAGATTAAAATGTTATTTGCCCAAACCTTTACTAAAAGCGATATGTTCAAATTTAATAGCTATAAGTGTTAAGCTAAAATAATGAAATCATATTTTGCTTGTTAGTAGATATCTTATATAATCACTTAGCTACTTTTTTTTACCTTATCGTTAATCTACAAAAGTGACAAGGTATCTCATATAGACAGGGTCATAAAAGCATTTGAACTATTGTAATTACTTTTTTACGAATCCAAAGCAACTAGATTCATTGTCTGTTGATCTATTATTCTAAAGGTTAAAGAACATCGTGGTGAATCTTTAAACTGATAATTTGCCATTAAAAAAAAAGATCTATTCTATCAGACGTCATCCTTCATTAATAAAAGATATTTTTAGAGGAAAGAAATGGGATTACATAGAAGATAAAGCAACAAGACTGGATGAAGAAGAGACATTTGATTTTATATCGCATTTGAAACAAACTTCTCCTTATTATATAAATCCAAATGATGAGCCAAAGTTAAACAGACTATGTTATGTGGAGGATTGGAAGAATCAAGAGATAAGGGAGACACTTTGCCAACTACAAAAGCTAAGCCCACAAGGCTTTATTCATAGAAAGGATTGGGAATGGGCGCTAGGTATAGTAGCCATGCGTAGATTTGGCAAATTAACTAAAAATAGCAAAGCGATAGGTATTGGATCGGGAACAGAACCAATTCCATTCTACCTCTCAAATAACATCAACCATGTGTATGCTACTGACCTTTATGAAAAAACAGAGGGATGGAAAAAGGCAGCCCCATCAGATTTTCCTGAAAATCCAAAGAAGTATGCACCTTTCCCATATAA
>JBKPPX010000109.1:0-5233 GCA_046733815.1 Thermoproteota archaeon
GGTGATGCTGATTTATTATCTTCCATTTTATTCAAGGATAGAGTTTGACAAAATCATGTGTGTTAGATAAGAATTGAAGCACAGGGAAGGAAGGGAGTAAGGGAAAGATAACGAATTTAGCTCTAAATGTAGATGTTACAGCAAACAAATCATGGTGAAACAAACAATTATTTTTGACATTTGTCGATAGAAGTTGGATTTTCCCTAAACTTGAAGGTTAGGGAGGAGTTCATCTGAAAATACAAAGTCATTGTTTTGAAGTCGTTTAAGAAATACAGATAGTTGATTAAATTCTACAAGATATTGGCAGGTTAATTTTGCATTTAACCTCTTGTCAGAACGAACACCAATGGAAATATCCGCTCTTTTAAAGGCAGGATTATCATTCTCAGAGTCTCCCAAGTATAATATATTCTGTACTTTGATATTATTGAAAGACTCTAACTCTGAAATGGTTGTATCATACGCCAAACCTTTATCACATCTAACAGAATAGATGTCGATAAAAGGATGAGAAGAATATGTTTGAACATAGGGTTCCTGTATTGAAGAGTCGCATGTTGAAAATGCATGAATCTTCCTTTCAATCATTTCTTTCAAAAGTGGCTCTGTCTCTCTTTTATATGATTGCCAATCTTTCAAATGTCTATAGTCTATGGTAAGTCCAGATAAAATTTTATTATAACTAATAAATTTTCTCTCAATAGTTATATCTTTAAAATTTAATGATATTTCATTGGCAAGACTATGTAATAATACTGAGTTGTCTTGTAATGTCTCTTTGTTTGAGAGAATATGACTGGATAGTACACATTGCAATTTATCATCATTACTATCTGCAAAACTCATGATGGCGGTTGTATTATGATTGTTATTATCGTCGTCTTTACCATCATCTTCATTTTCTCCAATCTTTGGTTCCATTTTATGGCCTTTATGTACCAATGTTTCAATACCCATGACACATGAAACAATTTTAGCAAATTTTATCCTGCTATGAAGAAAGCCAAAATCCTTACTAGATACAATGCAAACGTCTATCTTTTCTGAGATATTCCAAAGTATTTTCTCTAATCTCTTAGGTATTATAAAACTACTATTATTACCATTATCTTGACGTTTTAGAGAAGCAGTAGGACACAAAGTTCCATCATAATCTGATAGTATGACATTTATTCTCATTTAAAATTATATGGGGAATCTATGCTTGAAAGTCTTTTCTGGTATGAGTTTGACTTTCTAAATTCTACTTTTCTTGAAACTATGTTTCTATTGTTGTGGTTGATAGAGATGATTTGGGCATAATATTATTATTGCAACAACCACTTATTTTATAGATTTATGAAGAAAATTCAAATTAACTGTAGAATCAACCATGTTAATATAATATCTCGGATCGGTCACTATATTCTCAGTGTATTGCAATTATGCAGAAAGAAGATTGATATGAATTCAGTTGGAGGAATGTTCTTAATACTGCTAATATAACTCTCCCTTTATTCTTTTAACCAAATACTCTAATGTAATAGGCTTTTTTATAAAACATCCCACACTTATGGTTGGATACACTTCCCTTAATGCTTCTATGTTTATTTCTCCTGCAGTAATAAAACAAATTCTAACGTTAACGTCAAATTTCAATATCTGTGTACATAATTCAAAGCCATTCATTTTCGGCATATTGATATCAATTAGTAATAGATCATAGAAACTTGGCTTGAAGTTTGATAGTGCTTCTAAAGGATCATTATATGTATCAACTACAAATCCTTCATCTTCCAAACCCATACTAAATATTGAGGAGATATCAGGATCATCATCTACAATTAGAATTGTTTTGGAAAATGATTTTTCTTTAATGGGGGTACCAACAGTACTGGTAGTTTCATTTTGGAAAGTAGAGTCAGTGAGCGGATATTGATTACTAATATTGTTATTGTTACTTCTATTATACATTTGAATGACATCATCACATTATCCAGTGTTAGTTTATACTTCTACACTAGTATAGTTCTTTATATTCTATATAAGTATATTTAGAATATGAATAAATAATCTACTTGATTTATATATAATCTATATGATATTATTTACTTTTTTAACCAATTCATCTATTCTAATTGGTTTTCTAACAAAATTCACATCAGAAGAAGAAGATGACGGAAACTTGCTCCTGAACTCCTCATGATATCCCTCACCAAATGCCGTCAAAAAGCAGACCTTTAATTTATTATCTATTTTTTTGATTTTTTCATATAATTCAAAGCCATTCATAATAGGCATTTTAATGTCAAGAATTAGAAGGTCATATATTCCAGCCTTGAAAGCAGATAATGCTAATTGAGGATCTGTAAATGTATCAACTACAAATCCTTCATCTTCCAAACCCATACTGAAAACTGATATATTATCAAGTTCATCATCAACAACTAAGATCCTCCTCTCTTTTTTCATTTTTGATCATTACCGATTTTCTTCAAGTTAGAATATTGTTTCTGCTGGTGTTGTTCTTGGTTTTGTTGTTGTTGTTTTTTACTTAATGGCAAGCTAAATGTAAATGTGGCTCCTCTTTCCCTATCTAAAATATTCTCAGCCCATATTGTACCGCCGTGAGCTTCGATAATACTTTTGGTAATAAAAAGTCCAAGTCCAGTGCCTTTAGATGATTTTGTAGCAAACTTTGTAAATAACCTTGGAAATATTTCAGGATGTATACCTTCACCATTATCCTTGACACTAACTATAACCTGTTGGCTGTTATTGTTATTATCATCATTATCATACTTTTCTTCTTTTGCAGTAATAGATACAATACCACCTTCTCTTGGACTAAATTTAATTGCATTGCTCAATAGGTTTGAAATGGCTTGAGTAATTCTTCCTCTATCTGCCTCTACTATTAGTAAATTATTACTCTTAGGTTTATTATACAATAACGCTATATTGCCATTTTCTTTTTCAATTTGACTTCTATAGTCGTCTATAACGCCAGTTATCAAATCGTTTAGATTGAATTGTTCTTTGTCTAGATTTAAAGTATGGCTTTCTATTCTCGTAACATCTAGAATGTCGTTTGTCAGTCTTTGAAGTCTGATAGCATTTCTTGATATTGCCTGTATCATTTGTTCTCTTTTTTCAGGATGACGCTGAAGTAGTTCAGAATATCCTATAATAGCCTGAGTAGGAGTCTTCATTTCATGACTTGCAATATTGATAAATTCCTTTTGTATTTTATCATGATTTTTGAGTTGTTCGTATAGTTCTACTTGCTTCCAAAACTTTTCAAAAATTGAAATGTAAGATAAAACGCTAGGTTTGCTAGTTGAATAATTTGCTAATCCAATGGCCTCAACAAAATCATATTTTGAATCATCTCTTAATTCGGTTATCAGAGAAGCTTTTCTATCCACCACCACAATAGTACTTTTGATTTCTGATTCTAATTCTGTTCGTCTGACTTTGATATTCTCGTTCTTCTCTTCTTTTTTTTGCTCTAATTTTTGTAGTGTTTTCTCTGTAAGATCATTCACAGGAGTGAGAAGTCTTATTTGCGTATTACGTTCTTCTGCCGCCTCTCTTAGTAATTCTATTATACCTATACGTTCTTCTCTAAGAAGTGCATTGACTGTAGGTAATATCAATAATATTTCGTCTGTAGCTGATTTTATAATATCAATAAAGATTTGTTTGGTACGATGTGAATCTTGAATTATCTCAGTCATTCCTAAATTAATTCCTTCTTCTATTTCTCTGATTTTCTGTTGTGCCGGAATAGATTTGTTCCATAAAGTTTCAAACATGTATTGTTGATGTTCTACAATTTCTTTTACATTGCTATAGATAAGATGTGGTACTGGTTTTGCTTCTTGTAGAACTGCAGCAGCAACATATTCTTTTTCACCTACTCCCATTCCACCTTTGATTCCATCTAAATGGCGAACCTCTGCAATTTTCATCAATTCTTTACAATAAGATATGTTTTCTTTGGTGATTTCAGTAGCATATCTTATTCTAATACCCCTTTCTTTAAGATCAATCATTCCTTTTTTTATTGGTTCAACTCCCATCGATACTGATGGTCCTATAGAATTTGCACAAACATTCCATGTACTTTTTGTATTGGAGAAAGCCTGCAAAAGTCTATCTGTTGTATTGTCCCCTCCATAAAATACCTCTGTCCTTTCAGAATTATTATTATGATAAGCTGTCAAAGTATACAACATTATAAATATAACACAAATATATAAGGCAAATTGCTATCTTAACAAAAATAAAATTATTGCAAGTTTGTTTGAAAAATACATAGAAATGCAGTCAATGTCAATGGGTAAAATGTAGACACACATAGAGTCGATCTTGCAACGTGCGTCTTTATGGCAGACTCTATATTATGGGTTTGTATGCCTATATATATAAAGATATGTAGTATGCTATTGGTATCTATTGGAAAACTCAATAGACAATCAAGAAACTAACAACAAATTATAAAGAGGAAAAGAGATCTATCTATAATACTTGCTGCAGTTGTTCATCAGTTAATGGCAATTGGAAGTTAAAGAGATTCCAACTCCAAAACCATCTGCTAATCAAGTTCTAATAAAGATACACGCAAGTGATATTTGCTATACCGATGTACATATAATCCATGGTATCCTTGGAGTAAATTTTCCAAAGACTATAGGACATCAACCTGCCGGTGAAATTGTCGAATTAAGAGAGGAGTTATAACCATAAAATTGGTGACAGAGTAGGAGTACCGTGACTAAAAACTACGTGCGGTAGATGTGAATTGGCATCAGCGAGGCAAATCTCTATTTTGCCAAAAAACAGATAGGAACTAGTATTGATATTCAAGGTAGCCATGCTGAGTATATGGTAGCATATATTAAGCCGCAGCATGAGTATATACTGAAGCAAGAGTGTATGATGGAGAATAATTATTATTATTTATTATTGTAATAGTAGTAGTTATCTTCCTTCTATATAGTACCAGCCAGTGAGAAAGTACATTACAACACTAATGACTAGCAGCACCGCCATAATAACCGCTCCTACAAATATAGCGTGTAGTAGTTTATCCATTGTTGTTGTTATTATGTTATGTTATTTGTTACATACATAATAATATATTAATAAAATAAAGTAGATGATGGAACTAATTAATTAATCAGTAAACAAAAAACTTTCTTTGTCGTTAGTTAATTACTTATTACTTTTTCTTTGGTTGATTTTG
>JBKPPX010000110.1:0-1872 GCA_046733815.1 Thermoproteota archaeon
AACATCAAGTGATAATAATAATGTAACAAGACTAAGCAGCAGCAGAGCAAACACTCTCTAGAAATAAAAAAAGATACAGAGGTAGGTAGGTTTTATGGCATTGACTGAGTGAAACCTCCTGCCTGCCCTATTGGTTTTATGATATAGTAGTACAGTCCTATATTTGATAACATTGACAGATATCGACGTCCAGCTAGGGAATGAAAACTTTTGATACCATATTTGGTGCATAGTGGATATTCTATATATCTATTCAATTACCTAACGGTTCGATAATTTGTCTTTGTAGTAGCATATACTAATTTTCATCCAATATTATTAAGTAGATTTAAAGTTAACACAACTTTGCAGGCAGATCTTTGCTATGTCTCTCTCCTCAATCTATCTTCATCTTCTCCTGCGACAACTATATAGTGAGGACAGCTCTAAACCGCGCTTTACCACTCATCATTAGCTCGTAAGCCTCTGACGCACGTTCGAGAGGAAATACTTCATTCATAGATCTCACACCAGAAAGTGCACTGAAGCAAAGGGTATCTTGTGAATCTATCGACGAGCCGCTATACCAGCACATTATGGAGTGACGTCCTATGAGTAATGGATTTATAGGCACTTGAAGCGCCTCATCAGAAGCGCCAATAACGATAAGCTTCCCGTTGGCACCTAGATCACCTAAAATTGCATTCATCGCTTTTCCACTCGGGACAGTTCCAAGGATAACCTTGGCACCTCCCAACTTGACAAGTTCTTCAGCTGCATTCTAAGACTCGCTATCAATGTAATGTATCGCGCCAAGCTTTTTCACCATCTCCTCCTTGTCCTTTCCTCGCGCAATAGCAATGGTCTTAAAACCCATCTTGGCTGCAAACTGAAGGCCTAGATGACCAAGTCCGCCTATCCCAAAGATAGCGACCAGATCACCAACACGAGCACCACTATTCCGAAGACCGTTATAAGTTGTAATCCCAGCGCACATAAGTGGTGCAGCCTCTATAGCTGAAAGTTGTTCGGGGATGGACGCCAGGGCTCCTGTAGATGCAATCATATAGTCGGCATAGCCGCCGTCATAGGTAAAACCCGTCGTTTGTGCATAGCGGCACGCGAAGAAATCTCCACGTCGACAGGGTTCGCAGTGGCCACACTGACCACCGTGCCAGCCCACACCTACTCGCTGTCCTGCCTTCCATTCAGTGACATTCTCGCCTACTGCATCTATTATACCTGCGACCTCATGACCTGGAACCCTTGGATATTGGATGCCTGGGAATAATCCCTCTTTCATAAGCGAATCACTGTGGCAAATGCCGCAGGCTTGGACCTTGATGCGGACTTGCGCTGCACCAGGTTCTGGAATCTCTCGCTCTACAATTTCAAAAGGTCCATTAGGCTTGGAGACTTGGACAAAACGATTAGCCATTACTGATATGACTGATAGTTTATCTTGGATAAAATGGTTTTCTCCAACTTAAAAAGCTAGAGAACATTGGCGCAATAATATATCAAGATAGTTATAGCAAAGACGGGTGAAATAGAGGAAGAGGATTCACAGAGTATCAAATATTTCGTAAAAGTAGCTGAAGCCACTTACCAGCAAGAAACAAATCCTACTGAACGCGGGTAGGTATCGCAAGTTAGACCAATCCTGGATAGTACGATATAATCAACAACACCTGAGTTTTAACAATACATTAGAGCCCGATCTATGATGAAGATCTGTAAAGCATCGCAGGTATATAACCAGGATCTTCGAGGTTACAAATCATGTTCAAAATCATTGGATTTGAACACACATATATATAATAAAGACAATCAAAACCTAAAAGGAGAAATTACTTCATTAGCAAAGAAAAGAGAGAGATATATCTATTGATC
>JBKPPX010000111.1:0-8064 GCA_046733815.1 Thermoproteota archaeon
GTATTTATCTTTATTATAGAAATTTATATTACATTAGTTCTTTATACGAATAGTATATTAAATGTTAAATAATTACTGCTAACGGAATTGTTACTTCTCTCATTCTTGATATTAAGCAATATCTTTCTTCATTTCAATACTATTACTACTATTAGTATACTACCGTGTGTATTATAGAAACTCGAAAAAAGTGAGTTCAGGTCTTTACTCCATACAACATTGAAACTAGAAGATAGAGCCATATTTTATTTGATTCTACCAAGAAGTCCAGTCAACCACACCATAAAGTTGATTCAATACTGAAAAAACTTATTCTACATAAATAATGAACATAGCCCTCAATATAGATCTACATAGTCTATATGATTACATTTGGTAATAGTGATAAGCAAAAGACAATCTAAATAAAATAACAAGATGCATAATAATAATACTACTACTAATCCTTTAATTCAAAGCCTAGGATACAACAACAGCAACTACTATATTGATAACTGTCATTTTGCACTCTGTAAATTATGTTTTTGGAATGCAACTATTTTCAAATCTGATTTACAGGAACATAAGACCAATACATGTCCTGATTGTCTCAATGATAATAGTGTATCATTAATTCCACTTACAACAGACGATGTTTACGAATTATCTGTTAGATCCAAAGGTGGATTAGAGATGAAGTTTTCAAAAATAGCAAAAGCCTACGATAACATCTGCATATAAATGAACATAATTTGACAGTTTTAATATTATTAATTGTTACTGTCCCTATCTACAATATCACTTCTCCAATCAGTAAACGAACTGACAAGTGAAAGTAATGTTGGTACTAGTGACGACAATAACAAAACATTTTATGACTTGAATAGAACTGGATTTACTGATGTGACCGATCTAATGATTAATGATAAAACATATCCAATCGAATATAATATCAATGGTGGAAAGCTTTAGGTATTGTTGCAGATAATAATAGAACAACTCTAGTAAATATAATGGCTCCTGATGGCAAGGTGGAAAATTGGTAATTGAAATAACAAAAACACATTAGATGCCAAGGCATTAGAAAATGATGATATAAAATTTCAAATTAAAATAGATGACAATTGTGTAGACTATATAGAGACTGGAAATGCAACAAAGCAAGAATATTAGAAATTGATTTTGGTAAAAATAATAGAATTATAGAAATTACAGGTAGTAAAATAGCATCATAGTAATAATAGTTTAATAATTACAGCTTGTGCTACTGCTCTTCTGAAGAAAAACAGATTCTTACACATCTTTGCCATATTACTATTGTATTTACTTACTGCATCGGTTGCTCTATTATAGATATCAAGCTCTCTCTTAGTGTATCTAGCATGGTGATAGTAAAATGATTGTTGGGATTAGATACTCTGATTGTAAGAAGAAAATAAAAGAAAAGATGAATGATTCTCTCTTTGACTAATTACTAAAATCGTCGTCTTGCGCGATCTTGACCTTCTTCTTCTGTTTCTATAGAAACTCTTGCTGTTGTAGTATCATTGCCTCCGCCTCGTCTTGTAATACTTTCTCTTGATGTTTGTTCAAATGTCTTTGCAGTGTTAACACCTATCCTTGATAATTCCTTTGTGTTGTCTTTTGCTTGCTGAATAGATGTCTTGAATACTTCCATATTTGCAAATATCATATTGTTTGCTAAATTGGTAGCAGCAATCATATTATTAGCAAAACTGCTAACCATATTTGCATATAGTTCAGTCACCTGTCTTGGAGACATCCAATTTGACCAAAATACTTTGTTCGCATTTTCAACCTGAGGGACATATGCTGATTGGAATGAATTGATAATCTCTTTTTGTGATTCTAGATAGTTATCTGCTATTTCTCTAGCAGCTTGAATAGTTTGTTCTTGATAGTCTTTAACAGATTGTGTATAACGTGGAATCTGACTTCTTGCTTCATCTGTTGTCTTTCTGATGTTGTCTTTGGTCTCATCTAATGCTCTGTTAATTGCTTGATGTTGTTGTTCTTCTCGTTCTCTCTGCTGCCATTGTTGTTGTGAGGAAGTTGTTGTTGTATCTACATCTGAGCTTGTTGTAAAAGTTGTTGTATTATCTTTTCTTTCAATATTATCTTTTCTTGATGCCATGTTATATCACTAATAGTTAGTTACAAAGACAGATAAAGGTTATAGACACTATTTATGAATTGTAGCGTTCTGAAGGAACAGATATAATTTTATCCATATACATAAAATTCAATAAGTTATAAAAAATTAATAAAAGTTTATAGCTTATATCCAAAGCAGTCAAATTTTTGCTATTAGTCTGTCTTTACTTTCTCAATATGCTTGTGTCCTTTCCATGGGCTCCAAAAGAGATGGAACCAGTATTCTGATGATTTGGCAGCATTTATAGCAAATTCTTTGTACATGTCAATCCAAGCTACTGTATACTGTCACGAAGTCATATTATAGCCGCTAATGGGTCTAGGTCGTCATTTCCCAGATAATTATTAGTATTTTCTTTTGATCTTATAAGATTCTCTTGTCTGATGGTTTGTTGTTGTGGTAGTAGTAGTAGTAGTAGTAGTTCAATTGACTCTTTGATAGTAGTAGCATGTTCTATTGCTTCAGCTTCTCTTCTTGCTTTGTCTTCAGCTTCAATGCTTTATTAGATGGACTTGAACTTCTATTATCTTTTATTACTGGAGGACGACTACTTGGAAGGTCTTTTATTGGACTTTCTGTTCTTTTTTCTATAATAGATGTGGAGCTCTCGATTGCGTTGGTGATGATGATGTTGTTGTTAATGACGATTCTTTTGCTGTTGGTTTTGTTGTGTAGTAGTTGTGGCTTTTTCAGTAGGAGGCTGAGAGTTGGAATTAATATCATACTTAGACATGTCAGCAGCAGATAAATCTAAGAATACCTCATCTCCGTTGTATCCTTCTATATGTGATTTTGGTATTTTGTATATGTGTTGTGAACCCTGAGGTGTAATACTTATTGAATCATCATCATCATTCATAGCAATAACATTTCTACACCATCCATATCTTTGGATCTGACATTTTTATGGAGAATTTTATCCCAGTTTCTTACTACATCTGAAGATATAATAGTATCATTTGTTCTTATTACATCATAAGAGTGATAGAAAATCGAAGAGTTCTTTTACTCTACTCTTTTTCTTGATCTTCTATTTCTTCTTGTTCTATATTGTTTCCTTTGGTAGTACTTACCTTTTCACTTTTCACTTTTTCAGTAATTGTTTTCGTTTCTGTTACCCGTCTCTTTTTAAGAACAACCTCTTCTTTGACATAGGACTCTTTTTTCACTTCTACTTCTTCTTTTTTTAATGGGATCTTTATTTCTTGTTTTGATGTGACAGGTGGTTTTAGATCACTTGTAGAGGTTGTACTCTCACTTGCAGGCCTTCTCTCAACTATTAATTCTTCATGAGTTAATGGTACTTCAATTGTCTTCGTTTCAGTTACTGGCTCTTTTGTTAAAGTGGCTTCCTTGTACGTAACGTCCCTTTTAGAAATGTCTAGCCTTTCTTCTATTAATGGAACACGGGTTGATTCAGATTCACCTTCTTCATAATCCTCTTCTGTATTTGTATTAAGTGCCAGAGGAGAATCTCCCGAATATTTGCTCTTTATTTCTTCTTCTGATAATTTAAATCGTAATATATTGCCATCGTAGCTCTCTACTTCATTTTGTGGAACATAAAATTTTTCTTTGTTTATCAACCCCTTTTGTACTAGAATATATGTGTCTCCAACTTCTTGTACCTCGCCTAAGTCTTCATCATTAATTCCTCTTGCCTCTTTCTTTATTACATCATCCCAATTTATATCATGTTCATTTGACATATGTATATAAAGCGCATATGAAATTTAATACTTGTAGTTTTATTGGAGAGATCCAATCTGCAGAAGACTTATTCTCCATAATAGAATAATTGTATTCCAAATGTATTTTTGATGTACTACTAACTTGCTTATGATGATGATGTTGTTGTTGTTAATTCCTCCTTAACTCCATTAGGGTATTCCACTATTACCTTTTCTTTTTTGATATCAACATCAATTTTCTTATTTTCAATAATTCTTCTCCTACGGATTATAATTTCGCCCAACTTTACTTTCCTTTTGCTAACAATTATCTCTTCTCCCCAAATAGGCACTATTTTTTCAGTCCCATTTTTTTCTTGTCCTTCGATCAATGGAACTAATTCTCCTTCTCTATTATAATTATTATCATGATATTGATTTTGACTTCTTGACTTGTCAGCAGAAAGATTCGAAGTGGAAGAAAGATCAGGAGAATCAGGAGAAGAATGAGGATAGTGATATTCTATATTGCTATCATCACTAGCAATGCTATGTGCAACTGTATCCTTTAATTTTGACAGTAGTCCTTCTCCCCCTTCTTTGTCATATATATTGAGCTTTTTATCGTTAACATATACTTCATCATATGTTATTGGTACTTCAATTTTTTCGGTTTTCGTAGTCAGACGTTTGATGATCTTTGTTTCTTGGACAATTATTTTTTTTGATAAATCAAAATTTTCCTCCATAACAGGAATAATTTTGACAGTTTCTGCAGAAAGATTACTAGAACTGCTTGTTAAATTATTATTATTGTTATTAGAATAGTCTGTATTGTTACTAGTAATGTTGTTATTTTTTGGCAGAGTTTTCCTCTTGCTATTTTTTTTGGCTCTTGTCATTTATTTATCATAACTCCTACTACAATAGATATTGGAGATCATAATTTATAATAATTAGATAACTTGCAGTTGTATAGACATATATATACAGTGCAATGGTTTATTTAATAGTATTCGTTTAAGAACTATAAATAAAGAAACATTTTTGAACTGGATTACAGCTATATATCTCTAATTTTTGTTATGTTTTATCACTTTTCTAATCTATATGTAGACTACGTTTAATGGACTCTTCAACATCTTTTGCCTTGTCAGATAATGTTTCTTTTTCTTTTTTCCCGTCGTCTGCTGCTCCTTTAGATGACGGTTTGATTATAATGGTAGAATAGTTAATTTTTGGGGGTCTGACATCCATAAAATAACCCTTATAGTCTTCCAACTTATTCTTAGTTTTTGATGTTGTTGATATTACCTTTCCTCCTGTGTTATTGTTATTGTCGTTAGTGCCGTTGTCGTCTCTCAACTTACTAGGAGATTTATAATCTTCGTCAGTACTACTACTACCCATACCTTCCAATGGCATTGATACTTTATAAAATAGACTTAATTCATTCAATAATTTAATGCGCTGCTGGAACACTAGGAGACAACTCTGTTATTAATGTGTTTTCCAAAGTAGTAGGAACTTGTTTTGTCTTTAATTAATAAAGGTTTAATTATTCTGTATCAAGTAAAATAGAAATACAGAAAAGAATTTGTTAACAGCAAGAAAGTCTTATTACATTATATCGAACTTCTATTAGATTCACCCTCATCATCGTCTTTTTTTATTTCTTCTTGTGCTCCTTGAACATATACTTTTTCACTTCTCATCTGATGGCTGACTTTCTTTGTCTCTGTTATGGATTTCTTTTTAACGATAATTTCTTCTTTTAGATAAGGATGTTTAGAAACTCCTGCTACTTCAACTCTCAAAAAAAGAGTAGCAACCTCTTGTACTTCTTCTCCTTCTGTTGGAATGTCTGGTTGAACTGATGATGTATCTGTCTGATATCCTTTTGCTGTACTTGCATCTTCATACTCACTTATCGGTCTTGTTTCAATGTATAGTTCATCGTGCACAAGTGGAATTTCAGTTGTCTTTGTCTCTGTTATGGATTCTTTTATTATTTTTGCTTCTTGTGAATATGCATTTTTAGATACGTCTAATCTTTCAGCCATTACTGGAACAATGACTAGGTCATCAGTAATTGTAGCATCTTCTTCCGTGAATTGTGATTGTGAAAGCACAGGTGGTGAATTCCTCAAAAACTTATTCTTTGCTTCTTCTGCAGTTATATTGAATATCAGAGTAGTACTATCATAGCCAACTGCTAAATCACGTGGAATGTATAATTTTTCTTTGTTTAATGCTCCTTTTTCTACTAGAACATAATCTTGAGTAACTTCTCTTACTTCTCCCAAGTTTTCATCATTAATTCCTCTTGCTTTTTTCTTTAGAACATCATTCCAATCAATACGACTGTTATAAGAACTTCCTTCAAACATCCAATAATGTAATATGTAATATTAAATTTAATAGTTGGTGGCCTTTTATCTTTGACCATGATATTTGTGTCGGATTGTCTTAGAGGATTGCGTATTATTTATAATATCAATAATGATGTTTCCCTGAAATATAGATACGAAATTTAACATTTCAGTAAATATTTAAAATAATACGTACAGAAGAAAATCAAGACTGATATGAATTAATAAGTCTTAATTAGCAGAGCTTGAATAATAGAGAGATTTCATACAGATAAATTATGAAGTCAGAACACACTCACACACCTACATAGTAAAGGAGACGTATCTGCTCTTTTCTGGATCTTGTGCATCTCTACTTTCTTTTGGGTGATTCTATTATTATGCAGAATGTCTCAAGTATTTTTAATGGTGGTTGTTTCTGATATAGTGGTAGTTGTTATACTGTTGCTGATTCTTTATCTTCTTTTTCTTTCGCTGCTGACTATTCTTCCATTTTTATCTATAAAGTTCTACAAATACATGTGCAAGATAAGATTTGAAGTACGAACAATGGAACAACAGAAAGAGAAAGAGAAGTAAGTAATGAAGCGTTGTGAATATACTTCTATTTGTTAATGACTAAAAACAAATTATTTGTTGATTAGTGGTTTTTGAGTGTCATAATAATAGGATAGAAAAACTACCACCTTTTCTAACATTATTTACTTCATTAGTGACAAAACCTTTTTCAAGTATAAATAAAAATATACCAGCAACAACAACAACTACGACAGTAAGGAATCAGTTGGGTACAAGCCTTGCCACACTTTTGTCGTTATTCCAGCTTGATTGTTGCTGTTGTAGTATGCCAGACAACAACAATGATTAGGGACTGACTGAGATAACGACTTATCACGTGGTTCTATCCTCCACTGCTACTGCTGCATTGTCGTTGTGCTACTGGTAAATATATTAAGCAAATAAAAGGAATAAAAATCTACTATTCAATTATTTATTAATTTATTATCAATAAAGCAGTAGAAATATCTAGTAATCCATGTTGTAATTGTTTTTGTTAAATATCTTATTCTGCAGACCTATAACTAATACAAGTTTCCTCTGTGTTCTCTAAGGTGTTTAGAAGAAGAAAAAGAAGTTATGTGATGATCATTTCACTAAGATCTCTATATATTTGTAAGAAACGCCTTCCCTTGTATGTTATTCTATAATAATAATTGGAAGGTCGTTGCTTTCCTTTATCTTTATTCTCTTTTCCTTCTTCTTGAAGTTCTTTTTGATACTGCTCTATCAAGCTTTTTTCCAATAGAATTGACAGATATTCTTGCAATTGGGCATAAGATAGAAATACACTGTACATTATTTTTGTCTTAGTTAATCCGTTATCACCACCACTACTATTAACAGCTTCTAGAATATGTCCAATTATGTCAATCTTGCTACGATATTTCATACAGTAATAGTAATCGGAACTACAAGGATTTCTAAATAAAGTTTTGCACATTTTGATATAATTTATGAATTTAATAACACCTTAGAAACAGAGCTTCTTTAAGATAGACAGCGTCTAGATATCTATCAATCTATTTTGTCTATCTTTTCTCTCTTTCTCTACTAATAGTACCGTTCCTCTTACCCTCCTAGTCGTGTTCTTCTTGATACTAAGATTCTGATATTTCCTAATCATCATAACTATTGTATTTTATGTCTGCTGTTAAAGCGTTGAACTAGTATGTTAGAAAATTTTATTCATGTTTTTTTTCTGCAAGACACAAGATAAAGTGTAACTGGTTCTTCATATTCTTCTTTTATCCAGAGTAATTCAAGCTTCCTTCTTTTGTTGTTAGATTTTGTAATTCCTTTTCTGTAA
>JBKPPX010000112.1:0-5007 GCA_046733815.1 Thermoproteota archaeon
ACATCATCAGCGTTTAGGAACATAAAGTCTACTTCCTTATGGCTAAGCCTAATTGGCAAAATTCCATTTTTGAAGCAATTATTATAGAAGATATCAGCAAAAGATGGTGCGATTACTGCTCTAAATCCATAATCTAGAATAGCCCATGCTGCGTGCTCTCTTGAGCTTCCGCTACCAAAATTATCACGCGTAAGCAATATCTGCCTACCAGCATATTTCGGATCATTTAACACAAAATTACTTTTCGGTTTTCCATTTTTATCAAATCGCCAATCATAAAATAGATACTTACCATAACCAGTTTTCTGAACTAGTTTAAGAAATTGCTTTGGAACTATTTGATCTGTATCGACATTAACCATATCAAGAGGAGTTGCTTTGCTTTTAATAATTCTAAAAGGTTCCATTATTTCAATTGACTCCTTTATTTTGATTCTTTCTTATATCCATTTTCGAGTCTACTCTTCTTATAACCACTCTCTCACATCTACAAAGTGTCCTTCGATTGCAGAAGCAGCTGCCATAACTGGGCTTACGAGATGGGTTCTTCCACCTCTTCCCTGTCTTCCTTCAAAGTTGCGATTAGAAGTACTTGCACAGCGTTCACCAGACGCAAGGATATCAGGATTCATTCCAAGACACATGCTGCAACCAGATTCTCGCCATTCAAAGCCAGCATCTTTAAAAACTTTATCTAATCCTATCTTTTCTGCTTGCATTTTTACCTGTTGGGAACCGGGAACTACCATTGCTCTAACTTTGGCTGATACCTTCCTTCCTTTTATCACAATCGATGCTTCCAGTAGGTCTTCTAATCTGGAGTTAGTACATGAACCAATGAATACACGGTCTATTGGAATATTTGTAATAGGAGTACCGGGTTCAATATCCATATATTGTAAAGCATGTAACGCAGATTTTCTCTCATTTTCATTACCCTTTGCGAATTCTTCAGGGTATGGAACCGAACTGGTAACATCAATGACCATTGAAGGATTAGTTCCCCAACTGACTTGTGGAGCAAGATCATTGATATTTACAGTAATAGATTTATCAAATGGTGCATGATAGTCGCTTTTCAAATTCTCTCTCCAAAAATCAACCATTTTCTCAAACTCTTCATTCTGTGGAGCATACGTTCTTCCTCTGATATAATTGAAAGTAATTTGGTCAGGCGCTATCAATCCGGCTCTAGCTCCAGCTTCAATAGACATATTGCATATAGTCATTCTCTGTTCCATAGAAAGTTCAGCGATTGTTTCTCCTTTGTATTCTATAACAGTGCCTGCACCGCCTGAAGTTCCTATCTTTCTAATAACAGAAAGTATCATATCTTTAGCAGTAATAGCATGTAGATGTTTGCGGCGACCTGTAAAATTAATTGCAAATGTTTTTGGTTTGTCTAGCCATAGACACTGAGTAGCCAAAACATGTTCAACTTCACTGGTACCTATACCAAACGCAAATGTACCAAATGCACCATGCGTCGAGGTATGACTATCGCCGCAAACAATTGTCATTCCAGGAAGAGTGATACCAAGCTCAGGACCAATAACGTGAACTATGCCTTGATTTGGATTTTTAATATCAAAAAGTGTAATCCCAAATTCTCTGCAATTTTGCGCTAATGTCTGAATCTGTACAGAAGAAATTTGATCAACGAATGGAAATGATCTGCCAATTGTTGGCACGTTATGGTCCATGGTTGCAAATGTTAGATCAGGGCGTCTCACTTTTCTATAATTTAAACGAAGGCCATCAAACGCTTGTGGGGAAGTAACCTCATGTATTAAATGACGATCTATATATATTAGAAATGGCCCGCCATTGTTTTCTTGCTTAGTAGGTATTATATGGCTATCCCAAATCTTCTCTAATAGCGTCTTTGGCATCCAATTGATTAAGTTATATCGCAAATATAATCATATGCAGAAATATAATAGTATTGATAATGCTTAAATTTGGTATTGATTGCGCTATTTATATATGCATCCCCAAGATACCAGATACGCTGAGTATATCTCCGAACAGATCAAAAAAGGAACCACTACTTGCGCATTAACATGCAACGATGGCATAGTTCTAGCTGCAGATACAAGAGCAAGTGCAGGTTTCTTTATTGCCGATAGAAATGTAATGAAGATTCAGAAAGTTGATAGACACTTAGGTATGACAATTGCTGGTGGTGTGGCTGACGCCCAGAACCTTGTTGACGTTATGCGTTACAATGCAAACATCTATAGGATTTCAAATAGAGAAATCATGCCTGTAAATTCAGCTGCAAGACTATGTTCTAATGTATTATTCAATCAAAGATACTTTCCATATTATGTCCAGATTATTCTGGCTGGACATGACAATAAAGGAGGTGGACAGATCTATAACATTGATCTCTTTGGCTCAATCACAAGTGAAAAGTTCATCTCTACTGGCAGCGGCTCCCCTGTAGCCTATGGTTATCTTGAAATCGAATACAAAGAAGGATTAAGTGTAAATGAGGCTTATAAAATAGCAATACAGGCAATTGCTGCAGCGATTAGACGAAATTCAGGTACGGGCGATAATATCAATGCAGTTATTATAGATAAAGATGGCTATCGCGAGTTATCAAATGAAGTTAAAGAAGCTGCTGGTGCGGTATACTAACAGATCTGAGAATACATTATTCCTAAAATATACAAATAATGCTAAAAATAGAGATAAGAAGGAAATAGATTCCAGTTAAATAATATGAACACAGAATTGTTATTTGTCTCTAAAGCTTTGCATTTTAACTGTTAATGCCAAAATATATTCTCTATGCTATATAATATTCTCCTTTAGAATAGAATATTCCGTTTATGCTATCTAATAATATAAGATTTCGAGATGATTTCTCGAGGGAAGAAAGACTAGCTCTTAATACTCATTTTTCCAACAATGATAGACCAGTTTTTGCAATAATAACACCTAGACAGGTAGATAGAGGAGCATTAATGTCAAGGTATTCTAGAACAGATAAAACTATGCGGCGTATCTTTCTAGACGAATTTATAAAAAATCCCAACAGAGGACAAGAATTCTACGAAAGAGTATTGTTAGAATATGGAGATGATTCAGTCGCAGAACTTGGGGAAGCACAGGTTGCAATAGAATGGGTATCAAATATTGCTGCAAAGAAAATTGAAGACCACCGAATTGGGCTCTCTTACCTTGAAAAATCTTCGCGGTATGTGGCATTTGATCGAAAAATCAATGGCCATTATAAATACTGTAGAGAAGAGAATATTATGCAGTCACCCTTTGCTGATCAATACATCCAGGCTTGTGATCATGCTTTTGATATATACAGCAAGAATATCCAACCAATGCAAAAATTTATTTCTGAAACAGAACCAATTGATCGCTTCTTATTTTTCGATTTTATATCAAAACAAGAAACAGCCTATAGTAATTTGAAAAGTCAAAAAGATATTGAATCTGCACAGAGAGTCTATAATTCGACGATCAAGTCCAAGACACTTGATACTCTCCGTGGCCTGTTGCCAGCATCTACTCTTACTAATTTGGGCATCACTGGAAATGGAAGAGCATTTGAATATCTGCTATCAACTATGTTCGCTTCAAATTTGAAAGAAATAAAAATGTTAGCAAGTCAACTGCATTCAGAACTCAATCTGGTTATTCCTGCCTTCATAAGAAGAGCAAATGATAAGTATGGGCAGGCTTTACAAGCCTATCTAACGGATACAAAGAGCGCCATTAGTGAACTTGCCCACTATTATATAAAAAATATTAAACCAGATAAAAATCCACATTCTGTAAAACTGCTGAGTTATGAAGATAATTGTGAAGGCGAAATAAAAGTGGCCTCTGCCATTCTGTACGAACAGGCCAGCGGCCAATCTCTTGAGAAAATTACGCAGTATATTCGATCTATTCCTGCAGAGGATAGACACAAGATAATTCAAACTTATACAAAACTCCGTGCTAATCGAAGACACCGGCCTGGTAGAGCATTTGAAATGGTAGAATATACATTTGAAATGTTTACAAACTTTGGCATGTTTCGTGACCTACATCGGCACAGGATTCTTACGATGGAAAGACAGTTACTCTCTACAAGACACGGCTATGATATTCCGGCAGAAATTATTAACCTTGGCATTGCCAAAGATTTTAAAGACTGTATGTATAAATGTAATGAGATTTATGAAATGATCTCAAAGAAATACCCTACAGAGGCCCAATATATTGTCAATTTTGCATACAAATATCCGTATTTTATAAAACTTAATTTGAGAGAAGCCTGTCATATGATTGAATTAAGAACTGTTCCTCAAGGGCATCCTGATTATCGTAAAGTGTGTCAGAGGATGTATACACAAATAAGACGTGTCCATCCTATATTGGCTAAAGGAATAAAATTTGTTGACTTAAGAAAGTATGAATTAGAAAGGTTCTATGCTGAGAAAAATGTAGAAAAGAAACGACGCCGAATAGATTAAATCAAGCTGTCATAATATAACAGACATATAACACTCACTGCACTAATAATAGATAGAAATAGTCATTTGGTAGGTTTACACTAGAACAAATAGAAGATGATCATGAGTTTGATTGTCTCCCAAGTGAACTTCTGTCATCATAATGGTTTATTGATATCTTTTGGCATTTCAGCAGCTTCAAGCTTTGTATAGAATATCCATTTCTCATAAGGACATGATTATGGTTGTTATCAATTAGGTTTAAAGAAGATAATAGCACACAGTATTTACAATATTATTCAAAATTTTCCAAAATATCTGATAATTATGACAGAATTAAATGGAACGACTCAATTAATATGTAATACATATTTTGGCACATTTAATGTAGGATAAGTCCATAGGTAGTGAAATACTGAAATAGATATTTACAAATATTTTGGTTAGAAATCTCTTAAGGAATTTAAGTTCTTATATGCAGAATTATATATTTTTTCTATAAAAAAATATAGTATTATAATTCATATTATAAATATAAAAT
>JBKPPX010000113.1:0-5936 GCA_046733815.1 Thermoproteota archaeon
CGGAACAAGGATACTATGAGTCAACAATGGAGTTTCGTCTACAGTTCCAAGAATATCGCCTGCCCCAATTTCATCTCCTTTTTTGAGTGTCGGCTTGAATTTGTACTTTCTTTTCATGTCAACTGGAGTTGTGATTACGCCTCTGCTAATGAACGCTCCTGATTTTTGAGCAATTTCATCGAGCGGTCTTTGAATTCCATCATAAATTCTTCCAATGATCCCGGGCCCTAGCAACACTGACAGTGGTTGGCCTGTACCAACAACGGGCTCTCCAGGTTTTAAACCAGAAGTAGATTCATAAACTTGAATAAATGCAACATCTCCAGTCAATCTTAGGACCTCGCCAATTAGCTTTGAATCTCCTACTGTTACAGTTTCATACATTTTGGCCGAAGCCATACCATCAGCCCTTACAGCTGGACCACTAACCCAAACAATTCTTCCTTTAGTTACCATTAGTTAAATCTCGCCTCTTAGCATTTGGGCAATATTCTTCCTTATTAAAGGTTTAAGCCTTTCTATGCGAGAATCAATAGTATTATCAAATGTCATCGATCCATCAGCTGACTTTACTCGTATTCCACCAATGGTATCTATCGGATGATCCGATACCTTTACTTTTACCTCATTATTCGCGTTAAAACTATCAGCAATGGCCTTTTCGATTAATTTAATATCATTCTTATTGCATTCAACAATAAGCTCTTCTGAATCTATCATCCTAACACTATCTTTAAGAATTTTTGTCATCAGAGTTCTATAACTATTCTCTTTATTTGACGAAGCCAGTATTGTTTTTGCTTTTTCAAAAGTATCGTTTACAGCCCTTTCAATCAAAATAAGCTGTTTATTTCTAACAGCCAATCGGCTAGAACCAATGACCTGCCTTTTGAGGTTATCCGCCTGTTTCTTAGCATTCTCAAGAATTCGATTGTATTCTGCTTCAAGTCTTGTTCTCGAAACTTCAAGATTTTTTAATGATTGCTGATAAGAAGAATCAATTTGTGTAATAAAATCTGCCTCTGCCTGGGATATGACCTTATTTATTGTTCGCTCCAATGTAGAAGACGAGCTCATTTAAATTTCTGATTAGCTATCGAAATTTAATCTTTTGTTATTTCAAATTAAAGGACTTAACTAAGTTAGGCTATTCTAATTCATTATGACTCTATATCCAAAAGAAAGATGATTAAAATACTCAAAAATCGATATACTCTAAGGAGTTGTCTTATGAGCTTTTTTGTATTAAGGAAAGACTCTTTACTTTTGCTCCTACAGATAATATCAAAGGAATAAAGGCAAAGACAGGGAGCCAGTAATTAGATTAGTAATTGATTGCTTTTTCTTTCCTCCGTATTATAAACTACTTCTGAAATAGTATCCTTGAAGGAGCAATTAAGACTTTATCTATGTTACTCTGCCCAAATTTAATGAGCATATTCATCTTAATTTGTTTCTACAGTATGTTTATATATTCAGATTTGACCTAATCAACCTGCCAAGGATCTATTAGAAATTTTTCTTAATTTTTTAATACATTTACAAATTAAAATGAGTTCCAGCAGTAGATCCAAATTGTATTACTGATAGTCTTTTTCTCTAATGCAGCATATGAAGTCGATATTCTCTCTATATTGATCCATCAAATATTTAACAAAAAAATAAAGTTGAATCTTGATCCACAAAAGATTATTTTCTTGAAGATTAGGAAATCCTGTTTTACTAAGAGGATACTAAGGGGGAATTAGAATAAAACAATAATTTGGTCTGAGATTTGGAGTATCTGTATTAGTATAAGACAGAGTTATTTTAGCCCACTTGTATCATTGTTATGAGGCAAAAGCATATTTCGACTTTTGTACTAACCCTACTTTTATGAATTAACTCTGTTACTACAGGCAGTGTGGCAACACAAACAAATTCGAGCAATAAACCAGATCTACTGCATGCCTCTTTCTTCTAGTAAGGAAGATTAAGTTGCCTATCAATTAATAGTCTTGCACATAATTTCATTAATCAATTTTACAGTTTGCTGAATATGAGTTAAATGGCTGCCCTCCCAATATATTTTTTTACAACCTGAGCATTTAAAAAATTGTTTGTGTCGCTTAAGAATATTTGAATTAACATCTTTTACAACATCAGAAGCTTTTTTTCTTATTAGCAATCCATTACATATAGCACATCGGGAGTTTATAGTATGAAACGTCAACAGGGCAATTCCGCATTTAGATAATACATGAACTATGTCTTCTAGATCATCTGAACCTTGCAACAAAATACTATCTGCTTTATTTTTTAGAGTCCTTTTGAAAAGCTCCCTATCACAGGTCAGGATTATTCTATTTTCTGCAATACCAATTTTTAATATCTCGTCGTCATGTGTATTCGCGACATATAATGTATCAAAGCCAAAAATCCGTAACTTGCGAGCGACACTTCCCAGCATAGCATCAGCTAAAAAATTTTGCTTTGAACTAACTAATAACCTCTCCTCTACATTCTTCACACGTGAATGTGCCTTCACTATATTGCAAAAGATCAGACCATTCACCACACTCATCGCAATATCCTGAAACATTTCCCATTGACCGACCGGTTTCTCCTCGAATAAGTGCTGATTTCTCTGAGATGACATCAACCAGATCTGGAGTTACCGCAATAACGTCTGAGGCAGAGATAATTCCGACAATTCTATTTTTATAGACTACACCTAGTCTCTTAATATTATGCTTTCGTAATACACGAGCAGCCTCAGTGACTCCTTCTTCGCCTTCAATTGTGTGCAATTGTTGCATAATATCAGAAGCATTAAGCAAACTTGGTTTGACATCTTTAACAACAGCATTTGAAACTATATCCCAATCAGTGACAATTCCTAATGGCTCTTCCTTATCCATAATTACAATACTACCAATCTTTTCTTCTTTCATCTTTATAGCAATGTCTTTGATACTCGCCTCAGTGGAAGCTGAAATTACAGGACTATTCATTATATCTCTGACAAGCACTCTAGTTGTCATATTAGCATCACCATGTTGCCTGACAGGTTTTTTTACCACAGCATTAAATCAAATTATGGCCTTAAGTACTTTGCTCATCCAGCCAAGCCGGCTTTGATAAGAGAACGTTTTCTCCATCTCCTCTTCCTGTAAAGTAAATTTTGGACTGTCCGTTCGGGATTGTTCTAATAAAGTCATCGAGAGAAGTGTTTTTGATAAAATCTGCCAAACCATAAATTTCATTTCCATAAGTATCAGCTGCTGCCACTCTTACAAGTTCACTCTTGATCCTTTTTGCTGCGTTCATAGGATCCATTCCACCTGGCAACAAAATTGAAAAGACCAGAGATTTATTCTTAATAGATTCAACAGGTCCACAAACTAGTACATATCTATCGTTCAAATGCATAATTCCTAATGCAAGTCTTATTTCAGATCCCTTGATATAATTTCGCTTACCCTCTATGACAAAGGAACCTTTTGGAAGATATTGTCCTGTTGGAGCACCCTTCTTTATCTGATCTGGCATCACCCAATATGCATCGGCGCTAGATAATCCATCCTTCCACGCTCTACTAAATGACACGGTTGCCTGTGCTACTTCCTGTAATGTCGTTTCTATTTCTCCAGCTTTAATTGCATTCTTGATAATGAAGAATGGAGAACCGTACACTTCAGCATGAAATACTACATCATATTCCGTCAAGTGTTTGCGTATTATAGCGGAGTTTGACGAAGCATCTCTTCCCCCAATTGCAAGTAGCCCATCACCTGTGATAAACCATCGATATCTCTCATACCATTCTCGATTAGCCTGTTGCTTGATAACAATTTTCTTCTGAATGGCGGAACTTCGATTTCGTAATCTTTCAATTTGATCAATCAGTTCTCTTTTAGTTTCTTCGATTGATGTATTTCCACGTTCCATTTCCTTAGCTCTTTCATATAGCATTGAAGATACCTTAGGAAGATTAGAATTCAACTGGATACGTTCGCCTACCACTTCCAGAAATTTTATTCCTCTTTCATTTACAATAGTTGCATAATTCGTTTGAAGCAGGCTTTTGACTGAATCACCAGAATAATCATTAATTCCAAGATAAGAGAGTTCCATTAATTCATTGGCAATTTTTCGGATAGCAGTAGCCTTTGAAATAACTGCCTCTTTTGCTCTGTTCAGTTCGGAAAGATCATGTTCTAATAATGCAACTTGTCTATCTATTTCAATTGTTCTAATGTTGCTATCTATATTCATAATATTGTTGCTTAAAACCTCGTCTACAGCATCAAGATAAGAATTAACTTTTCTAATTTTCATTTTTCTGGCATTATTTGTTATAATAGGAAGTGCATCTTGTGCTTTCCCATCTTCTCCCAAAATAACAATTGGTTCATGATTTCTGCCTGTGCTTACGTCCGTAACTAGATCCTTGATAGCAACATAGATTCTGGCCAAATCCTCGTCTAGAAGCTGTCCAACTTTTCGTGATTGTATTCCTGCCCTTGTTGCAATTTCTTCTATAAATTTTTTTGGCATTGAAAGATTTCTTCCCATCCATCTTAGGACATCAAGATCCCTTACCTCGTTTTTCATTGTTGTTTTAAGCTGCTCTAGCGAAAGATCAAATACATCAATTCCTCTAATAGGCGGTGGTGTATATCGTAATCCAATCTTTAATGTTCTATGCCTCACTTCGATAGAATTGATAATAGATATAATCTGCAGACTTTCATTACAAAGAATAATATTTCCTTCACCGAATAATTCGACAATCATTATTCTCGAACCACCATTCAAATGCTGGAATTTAATGGTCACAATACGCTCGCTGCCTATCTGATCAATATATTCAATTTTAGATCTTTCAAGTTCAGCTTTGATAATGTTAATCTGTTCGTTTTCCTCGACTGGTTTAAACTTCAACTTTGTGATCCAGATACCTTTGACAGAAACCATTAGAATAATATCAGGTTCTTTTGAGTGATGTAACTTAAAAAGTAACGAATCTTTTGTAACGGCATTTATACTGCTAACATAATATCCTGACATAATTTTCGAACTAACCTCATTTACCAGATAACGTAACTCAATACCAGATAATTCCATAAAAACTCGAAGGTTTGTCACAAATATTAATCAAAACAATTTATCTTCTATTTTTAAAAGTCGATGAACCGCAAGAAATTAAACCAAGTGTCATTTAATGACAGAAAGTAGCCTATTTGGAGTCTCTAGACAGGGTTTTTTATATGAGAGCAATTTTGGGATTAATTGCAGGTATAATTACAGGATTTATAATAACACCAAACACAGGTCAATCTACTGCTGTAGGGACAATAGTTCTTATTGCTATTATTTTTTACATAATATCTTATACACTTGCGAAGCGAATTGCAAAAAATACACCGAAGACAGAAAAAAGAAAGTTAGCTACAAATGGCATATTTCCATTTATTTTTCTATTAATGATGTTTATGATCGTCGTATATACTGGATTGTATCAATTCATGGCACGTTAAAATACTGCTTTTTTATTAAATACAACATTGCTTTGGGATTACGATACACCAGGTATTCCTGATGAGTTATTTGACAGAGACAATGAAGTTCCAATTACCAAGGAAGATATAAGGTCTGTAATCATTAGCAAATTACGATTGAAAAAGAACTCTTCTGCAATAGATATCGGATGCGGAAGTGGTAGCATCACAGTGGAGCTCTGTTTACAGACAAGAGAGGGCAAAGTATATGGTATTGACTTTAATCAACGCGCGGTCGAACTAACTAAAAGAAACCTCCAAAAATTTGGAGTAAAAGCTCAGATATTCTTATCATATGCACAAGATATTTTGCCATTACTGCCACAAGTGAACTCAGTAATGATCGGTGGAACTTGGGGAGATACAGAACAAGTTATACATCTGGGCATAGAT
>JBKPPX010000114.1:0-4621 GCA_046733815.1 Thermoproteota archaeon
CTTTACCATAATCAATATAGATTTTTTTGATATATTGAAATCTATTAAGATCCTCTCCTTCTTCTCCTCCTCTTCCTTTTCTGCCTATCTCTATGATAGAAGTAGCACGTATTCTTTTGCCGTCTATAGAATCATCAAATATGGGATCATCATATAAATTAATTTGCATCTCTTGTAAAAGCTTTAACAGTTGTTCTTGAATTGACTTATCTATATTATTATTATTAGATATATGCCTTAGGCATTCATCAATTTCTTCTTTTATAATTAAATCCTTTTTCTTAATCATTGACATTCCTGCTACTATTACTATTACTATTATTATTATAATAATAATTATTATTCATAATACATTTTGTTTGATATTGCTCTTATCATTTTATGGAAATATTTCGTTTTGTAGTATATAATTATCATGATGCATTTATGATGATGATGACTAGAATCAAATATCAGATGCTACGTGTTCTAAAGTACAAAAGATTCATTTTCCCTTTCTAAACGACCATAAAAATATACGCAAGCTTTCAAAGTTGGCGTTTTCTAATCATTTTGATGTGGATGTTGATGTTCTTGTTCGTGAATATGTGGATGTGCGTGCTTTTGATCTCCATGCGAATGTGTATGATATATTCTTCTCATAAAAGCATAAAATGATGAAATCCCAAAGGCTGCTGCTCCACATAAAACTATTGTAGCACCGGATGCAGAATCAAAATAGAAACTAGCATACATTCCTAAGAAGGACGTAGCGATACCTATAGTTGTAGATATCGTAATCATTTTTAGAAAGTTGTTTGTAAGCATTCTTGCTGATATTGCAGGCGCTACTATAGCAGCCGCAAGCAGAGTGACTCCAATAGCATTCATAGAAGCAATCACTACTGTTGCAAGAACTAATGAAAAGATCAGCTCTACAAGATCACCTTTAACGCCGTATACTTTGGATGTTTCCTTGTCAAATAGTATGAAAATCAGTTTCTTGTGATAGAAGAAAACAAAGAGAATTGTTAGAATCGATACAAGAGAGATCACAAGAAGATCTTGATCTGTTATTCCAAGTATGTTACCAAAAAGAAGAGATTCAAAATCTCTAGTAAAACTTCTTGTAGTACTAATTAACAAAATGCCAATTGCAAAACCTGCAGTAGTAACAACTCCTATGGCGGCATCTGCTTTAATTTTGTTTCTTCTATTTATCTCATTGATAATAGCAGCGGAGACAAAGCCCCAAAGTGCTGCACCAATATACATATTAAAATTAAGGATGTAACTTGCTACTGCTCCTCCAAAAACAGCATGCGACATTCCGTGGCCGATATAACTCATTCCACGTAATACTATATATACTCCAATTAGCCCACATACGCCACCTACCATTATTGCTACAATTATTCCCCGTGTAAAAAATTCATATTGGAATGGTTGTATGATAGAATCTAACAATTTTCTGTATATCTCCCTTCTTCAGTTGCCGTTGTAGATGTTATTGAGGCATTGTCAATCAATCCATATGTTTTCAAGAGATTAATTTCAGTAAGTGTATCTACTGGGGAACCTTCAGACACTATGTTCTTATTCAAACATACAACCCATGGTAGTCGCCTTGCTAGGCCGGTAATGTCGTGGGTTGCGATGATAATTGTCATTCCCTTAGTATTTAGTTCTGTCAATATTCCCAGAATTCTTTCTCGTGTATTATAGTCTACTCCAGATGTGGGCTCATCTAATAAAAGAATATGCGGGTTGCGAATCAACGCTCTGGCTAGAAATACTCGTTGTTGTTCTCCTCCTGAAAGTTCTCTTATTTGCCTTTTCATGTATAAACTACCATCCAGCCCGAGACTATCCAGCATATGATCTATCTCATCACTTGTGTTTTTTGCAAGCCAAGGTGTTGCTCCTGATTGATCCCAGATCCCCATAGCCACTACTTCTTTGACAGTTACAGGAAAAGTCCAGTCAACACTCTCTATTTGAGGTACATATCCAATAGAAGGTATGTCGTTATGCACTCTAAAAGTTGACCGAAAAAAAGAATTATGTCGTTGTTCTTTTGATAATGAAGCATGACACATACTATGATTATTAAATTCAATAGAACCATGCCATGGCTTGTATAAGCCTACAATTATTTTAAGAAGTGTAGATTTACCTGCCCCACTGGGCCCAAGCAATCCAAGCATTCTGCCTTTTGGAACTGTCAGGTTTATTCCATCAAGAACAGATGAATGATAAGAGTATCCATATGTTATATCTTGTAATCTTAAGCAAATATCATTGCTTGTTTTCATTTATGATCACCTGATAAATGGATGTATGTATCAATAGGGTCGATATGATTCAAAGAAGTTACATTGCCACCAAGTGGTACAAGCATATTGCGAATATTTTCTAACATCATTCCAATATACGTATGGGCAGGATCACCATCTTCTCCCGGCAGATTATCGTCGCTTAACGTTTCTACAATCTTTACATTTGCTTCCCTCGCTATTTGATCAACTACTTTACTTGGAAAAACTTCAGATGCAAAAATGGCTGGAACTCTCTCGGCACGTATTTGGTCTATTAGTCTAGCAACCTCTCTTGGTGTAGGTTCTCCAAAATCAGAAGGTTGGACTGCACCAATTACAGTCATACCGTAACGTGGTGCAAAATATGCCCATGAATCGTGGTACGTAAGCAATTTTCTATTTTGAGGAGGAACACTATGTACTGACTGTATTATTCCTTTGTCTAATTTATTCAAAATTAGAAGATATCTTTCTGCATTAGAAGAATAGTAGGCGGCGTTCTGAGGATCCATCTCTATCAATTTATCTCTGGTAAGATTTGCAAATTTCGTAACATATGCTATATTCAACCATAGGTGTGGGTTAGGGTCACCATTTTCTTTTGGAAAACTAAAATCAAAAATCCACTGATTCTTTGTTATAGTATTATCTCCAAGTTTTAGCAATTGTAATTGAAGATTTTTGCTCTGTGCTTGCTTTACGGCCCTTTCAATATTTCCTTCAAGGTTAAGTCCATCGATAATTACAAGGTTTGCATTTTCTATTTTGATTCTATCTGAAGGTACTAGTTCGTAAGTATGTGAATTAATACCTTCTGGAATAAGTCCTGTTAATTTTATTCTATCACCACCTATATTTTTGACTATATTTGTAATAGGTGACACAGACGTTACGACATTAAGTTGTGTTGTATTATTGTTAATACTTCCACCAGAAGGAATAGTGTCATTTGATATTGAAACAGCAGTAGGAGAACCTAGGGCTGTACGAATTTCGTCTATACCCAAACCTACACCAATAATTGAGGCAATCGCAGCAGCCAAACTGTTAATTAGTATAATATTCAACTTTTGGGTCAATGAGAAAAAATATGATATCCAGTATTAATAATTTTATAATTAGTATTACTCTTTATTACTACTTATTGATATATTCATAATATTAGATTAATTACCATATCTGTTATTATGTTGAATATATATACTCCAGTCGACATCGACTAATTTGTTAACGACGATTTCATTATGTTGAGATTTTTAATTAAACTCATATTTGAGTAATCAAATTAAAATTAAATTATTAAGTAAGAGATACGAAATGAACCTTCAGACTCTTGATTCCCCGATTTTCTGATAGATATTTTGTAAGTTCTTTGATTTTTTTTATTTGTCCTTTTACCATTATAGTTTCTAAGCAATTATCACCTTCCAAATGCAAATGTGTTGATGCACTAATTACATTCTTGTATTTATGCTGAATTTGAGTTGACTTTGTATCTTGATTATAAACATGGTTGTTGTATAGCATTATTATTGCACCAGCACCATCCTCCTTTTCACCCACTTTCCAATCGTAATTATCTATAAAAGAATGAATTGCTGTTTGAATCGCCTTGGATCTATCAGTATAACCTGCCTTACTCATACTCTTATCAAATTTAGATAATAATTCAGCCGATAAGGACATACTTATTCGCTTTACAGGAACATTTCTTTTGTGATGGTAATTTGCATGACTCATAGCAATTCACAACATGAAAGTTGGCTAAGAGTTTTTATATTTGGTATATTTAATACTCTTTAGAAGTAGTTAAGCTTTGTGAAAGTGTTCCTGGAATGTAGGCTAGAAATAGTCTTATCAGTCTAAACAATTGATTCTGTATCATTTTTTATTAAATCCTCCTATCATATGAAAATCTTATATGTTGCCCCAATTCTCAATATCAAATTTTTTATCTCATTATAGTCATTTTTATCTCACAGAAAAGAAGAAACAACAACAACTATAACTAATATCTACTGATAGATACAAGCGAAAAAGGAACAAAATGATTACAAAAGTAAACTGATTATAATTAATTTCATAAATCCTTGTGACTATTAATCTGATAGAAAATTAAAAGTTAAATACGGTATCCACACCTGTTTATATGAATTTTTTAGACTGAGTAACCTTCCTTTTTTCATCTCTTTAGAGTAGGATCTATGGATTATTCATAAATTCCAACATCAGATGGAAATAAAATCTAACTTCTCTTTTGATTGCATATTTCTTAACGAGTCACTCTCATCGCATCATTTATTATATCTAATCTTATGCATGAC
>JBKPPX010000115.1:0-3300 GCA_046733815.1 Thermoproteota archaeon
GAAGATGTGGTCATTTCATCTTCCTCTTTAGTTAGTGGTTGTTTTATTTTCTTTTGAAACCAATCTTTTAAATCCATGATTGTATATAGTAGAGCCCCCTAATAGAATTATGTTTATTCAGAAGTATTGCTACTAACAAAAAGTAATTTTCATGTGCGTTTAATCTTAATTAATTTCGATATTTATTATAAGAATCTATATTTTTGAATGGTTCACAAGCTCAAGTTAAACATTAATACTACGAAAGTCAGCAATTATCATTTCTATCTGGATAACGCAGCAATTATAGGAGCATCATTGTTACCTACTACTTCTACTAATTCAGACCAAGTTGCCGAAGAAACATAAGGACTGTCCTTAACTTGTTCTAAAATATTGTGTAACTCTGATGAATTATCATATATAATCTCAGCGATAACGTTATTTTGGTCGTTAATTCTTATAGATGAAGATACTACGTTACTTTTATGTCTTTCAAGAATCATTTTTGCTACTTCTTTATCCTTTCATCTTTCTACATTTGCTAGGATCATTCCGCTTCTTAAACCTGTCTTCGTTATGTCTAAGAGAAATTTCTTTTCTAATATGGAGTCCACAAGCCTTTTCCTTCTTCTCTGAATAGTAGATACAGGAATCTTGTATTTAGATGCAATATCTGCACTTCGGATATCAGCTTTAGTTAGTAATTCTCTCATTATATTAATATCAATGGAGTCAAAAGGAAGTATTGCATTATCGTTAATTTTTTTATTCCTACCAATTGCACGATTAATCTTCTACCCAATATCTTCACTTATTAGTGATACATAGAGACATCAATATTAAATATTTGAAATAAGGCAGTAATACAATAATATAATTAAGCGATAAATGATTCGTTATGTTATTTTGTGTATAGACCAGATGCCATATCCTATTCCTTTTCCGTTTATATTAGTGTAAGACGTATTCGTTTGTGTATCGCATTGTGTTTCCTTCATGATGGCATGTGTGCCTTGTTCCCGGTTACAAACAGCCTTGTTTGAAGGTCTGCTATCACAATGCGATACAATACTTTGATTTGCTAGCCATCTCAGGAATATGAAGAAAAATAGAATACATTTATCAAGGCTGCTAAAGCATCAACGTATGTTTCTCATCATTAAGCAATCCACGCATATATATCACTTTGATATGGACCCAGAAGAGCGCGATGATGAAGTCAATGATTATGTAGGATTGGAAAAAAAGTGGCAGCAGTATCTATAGCATTATTTATCAACGCTTCTACAAGGTTTTCATCATTCTTTTTGGCTAAATCTAAAAGCCTATTCCTATTGAACTCCAGGTAATTGATGATGTTATTGTTATTAGTATCATTGTATTGTTTACTATCGTTCTTTGAAATAGGGGATATGTTATAATTATCAATCACATAATGTCATCACACTTAATGTCGTTTGCATTACGACAATAAAAAGACGAAGAATCACTAGATTGAAAGAAAAAAAGTCTTCTAATGTTCCTTTCTTAGTATATACAATATATTAAAATCGTATTTTTACACGTCTTGCTTATACAAATATTTAATTAACTACCATTAGGCTCTTGCCATGATGTTCAAGTAACTTTTGTTTTTGTTCTTTTGAAAGTCTTTTATCAAAGTCTTCTTGATGATAAAAACAAAATCCTTTCAATTTCATTTCGTCATCATATTTTGTTGGTAGAGACATTTCATATTCTATTAGTTTATCAATCCGATCATAGTAGTAAAATGAGGCTAAATCAGCAATTACAGATACTCCGCTTTTACCAGAGCTTTGAGCCTGTTTTACTAATCTTGCTAGAAATGACATTAAATCTATGTCTGAACCAAAATATGCTTTTACAGAATCTATTATCACAAGAAAGCCTTGTTTTTCATATCTCCTTACATCAATGATATTGCTTTGATTATTCTTATTCTCTCCGGATAATACACTTCTAACCATTTCAGTAGTTTCATAATATGGAAGGATTAATACAATCTCATTATTATCTTCAAGTTGCATTTTCGCATAATATGAATAAATCCCTCTTAATGTGATCATATCAGGATATACAACAAGGTAGTGTACACCATATTCGGCTAGATTTATTTCTTCAAAAATGTCATCACTGGTTCCCTTTGTTAGTAATATTTTTATTCAATCCCCTATTATACTACTATGTAAACAACAGTATTAACTATTGTAGCAAGTTGTTATACAACTTAGATTTCACCATGACAAATGGTACTACCACTAATAATCTGACTTTAATTAGCATATATTATGGAAATGCTTTAATTACAACAGAATACCTTACCGCAGTAAAGATAGAAGTTAACATATCAACAGACTATACAAAAGCAAATATACAGACACTAGTCGAGATAAGTAAATTTCATTCAAACAAGAAGACCTTTAAAGAAATGGTGAGAAAAGATCTACTCCTATATTTGGATAGTCTTATAAGACATGAGGCGATCGATCCTTTGCATCAGTGATTGAAACATTAAGAAGAAAACCCTGACAAATATTATAATCTTCTATCTTATAACATTCCATACTCAACAACAATACCTACACAACAATCATCATCATTTCATAGTGAGGATTTTAAGGACATGATACTAGACTAATCTAATAGGCTTTATGATAGACTACTCTACCATTTCACAAATACTATTATGGATAATGCTGCAGGCACTTCGTCTAATTCTTATTCATAATCTATTCTTCTTAGGTCCACACAATCAAAGTCATACATACCGAATAGAAGAGCCAGAACTGAAGAAAATCCAATGTCTTATATTAAGAGTGATTCATTTAGGAATTACCTTAATATTCCACTTAGCAATGTCATTTTCGACAGGTTGGTTAGCTTGGAGGGGTTTTCGTATTACATGCAGTTCTATCGTATGATCTCCAACTGGCAATGGTTTGAAGAACAGATAATAATTTTCAGCCATTGATGTATTATTTCCACCAACAATAGGCGCTTTCCACCCATAAGGATTATCTGGAGGTACAATAAAATTGAATGGTTTAGAAGTAGTTTGACGTACAATATTAGATGAAACATCCTGGCCGTCAACCTTGACTTGCATCAATTTAATCTCTTTGTTTGCATCTTGTGCGCAATTTAAAAGATCAGCAGGGGACTTTGTATCCGGATACTCGCCTTCATGAGGTTTTGATCCTGTAGAACATTCACCTGGATATACAGTCAAGTAGAATAGTTGACTAGATGATATTTCACATTTTTGGTTTCTTGCATTCACGTTTTTTGATACTGCAC
>JBKPPX010000116.1:0-4962 GCA_046733815.1 Thermoproteota archaeon
CATCTATGCTTATAACTTCAGAACCAACAGTTTTTGCATAGTTTATCAATGTCTCTCTCCTTGATTCGGATAAAGATGAAAATATCATAAGACTTGATAGTCTATCTAATGTAACTCTAGGTCCATGCAAAAACTCTTCAAGGCCAAAACTTCTAACAGGAAGATAAGTTGTCTCTGAGATTTTAAGAGCAACTTCACGGGCAACTGTTTCATGAATTAAATCACCTACAATTACTAGATTAGTTGGAAACTTTGGTAATTGTATTTTGAAAGGAAGTTCTTCTATAATGTTTATTATTGTTTCCTTGAATTTTTCTAAAAAAGGTTTGTTGGATAGACCTATCCATTGAATGATCTTCGTGATAGCTGAGGTAAGAGATATTGTGAATGCACCACAATTCTCTTGAGCACAGGTTTCTATTCGAAAGTCTGCATTATGGTTTGGAGGACTTCCAATTCCTGTAATAAGAATTGTTGTAGCTCCATAATGTTTTGCAATCTCTAAAGCCTGCATGCTGAACGTTTTAGTACCACGATGTGAGAATACAACTACCATGTCATTATCCGAAACAACATATTTTGATTTAACAAAGTCAAAGCTTTGCACTGATAAAGGCTCAGTATTAGCAGCATTTGTATGGTGTTTTCTCCAAAGAAATTCAGCAAATCGTGCTGCCCAATGACTACTGCCAATTCCGACAAAAATTACTCTCTTAGAATGAAGAGTATTTAGATCTAGAGGTAAAGGTGTAGTTAGTAACCTTTTCCATTCTGCAGGTTGATTTAAAATATTTGTTTCATATAATGAAGTCATATCATTGTTGTTATTATTATTAATATACAGCAGCTGATTGATATTAAATACTCACATATACTTTAGCAACGACAATTGCATGCTGAATATAAAGAGATAGAGCTTATTACATTGTAAGTTAATGAATATGGCTTGGAACTAAGAAAGAAAGTCATAAGATTTGTATTTTGTCAAGAATCTATTAGATATTGATGATAGATAGACCAATGAATAAATTTGGTTTAAGCTATGACACTCATTTTAAGGATTCATGATCTATTCCGTCCAACCCATAAAGTCTTAAGCGAGGTAGATATGATTAAACCAGGAGCGCATGTTCTTGATTATGGATGTGGCCCTGGAAATTACACAATTGCTGCAGCAGAACTAGTAGGACCTTCTGGAAAAGTATATGCAGTAGATATTCATCCTCTTGCTATTCTCAAAGTCCAAAATAAAGCTGATAAGAAAGGACGTGGAAATGTGAAGACAATACTTACTGATTGTAATACCAAATTACCACATTCTTCAGTAAATGTTGTCCTGTTATTTTATGTACTTCATGACTTTAAATATCCTGATGCCATCATAAAAGAACTGAATCGGGTGCTCAAACCTATGGGTGTTTTATCAGTAATTGATCATAAATTTGACAACTATAAAGTCGTGTCTATTATTGGTCATGCTTCAAGAAATCTGAATCTGAGAAGAACAGGAGCAGAAGAAGACGACTACTAATCAATAATATTCTAACAGAAGAGAACAAGATACTATCATGTGATCTCTATTTTTACAGCCATCAAATAGGAGATAAAATCATTCTCAGCACCTATCATCAATGTATAATCTCCTGGCTTCAAATCTGTTGAAGGTATAAAGGTAAATGAAATCTCTTGTTCTTCTCCTGCATCCATTGAAATTGATTCCTCAGTAAAATAGCCGGTAGAATTTCCAAGATCTCCTGTAGAAGTAAACGTACCTGATGCAATCATACGAATATTATCTAGCGCAAAAGAAGGTGATTGCGAATCTGCTGCTTTAACTTTCATTTTAATCTTTTCGCTCTCACCTTTCTTCACTTGTAAATCTTTATCTGATTTATAAATATCTATAGAAAATGGTAAGTTTTTGTCGTTGTCTGCTTCTAGTTTTCCAATCTTATTTTGGGACCATTCTGTAAACCAAATTTGATCATCACCATCACGATCTTTTCCTGTAGAGAACTGTAATACATTGGCAATACCGCATGTCTTCTTACTAATATCACTAATATTACTATTATTACTATTACTGTTATTGCTGTTGTTATCATAGTTAGAACAGATACCCCATAATCTGTTCTGAGTTGGAATCCAATACTCAATTAATTTCATATTTGAAGGATCAAATTTAGCTATCTTATTTCCCTGTTGTTCATTAAACCATAAAGACCCGTCATTTGATTTCTTAATCAATGATGGTTGCGTATAACTATTTTTGTAAATACTGCTAATATTGCTATTACTATTAATAGTATTTATATCACCAAAAATCCTGGGAGAAGTTTTTGAAGTTACAAACTTTACTATATTATTGTTATTGTCATTACCATCCGGATCTAACTTGTAAAATATACTTGTACCTGGATTTGTAATCCATAAATCTCCATCATGATGATGGACATCATCTACAACCAATCCCCAAGGAGAGCTTACCCACTGCTCCTCCTCGTCAGTTAAATCATATACATCAAAAGATTCTGTGTCTAAATTATATTTGAAAATCTGACCTTTCTGTGCTGCGTATGATAGCACAGAGATCCATATTGCATCTCTTTTATTATCAAATGCAATTAATCCAGCAGTAATATAAAAGGGGTCAATTCCTTTAAATCCTTTATCAATAGGAATAGGAATTTGAGAAATTCCATCTGATGTTCCATTCTTCATTTCACTTATATCAGCAATCCATAGTGAAGGAGAATATGTACCTACAAAGTAAATAATATTCTTATTGTTTGGATCAAATTCAATGGATATTGGATAGCTTGTACCAAAAGAATCTGATTTACCTGGGATATTGTATTTTTCAAATGTCTTTGAAGATTGAATATACCTCCATATTGCATTTTGTTTTTCATCGGTAAACCAAACATCTGTTTCTTCTCCTTCTCCTTTTCTTCTGTCATCTATCTCTATATCCCATACCTGTGAGAACTCACGCGCACTCTCACGTGATTTCCATTCTGGAATTACTAGTTCCTTATCAAATTTTTCTTCTTCTATGTCATAACTACCTAAAAGGCCTTTTTTTGTTGATACATACCAAACCTTATTTTCTGCATCATCAACAGCTATACCTAATGGCATCTCACAAGCTTGTGGAAGTACATATTCTATTACGTACTGATTATGATTGGGCTTTGCATCAAGACCACAAAATCCCTTCTGAAAAGTTTCAAGTTTGTCGTTGTTTTGCCTTTCTCTTCTTCCTCCTCCTTCTTCCTCTTTCATAGAAGATAATGATGAGGATGCCATTGCATTTTCGTGATATTCCTGCATAAATATGAATGAAATAATGGACAAGAATAATAGAAATTTTAAAAATAGAATTATCGAACGAAAAGAAGAACATCTCCTAAAGAATTTACTTCTATATTGACGAATCATTATTCTGATACAGAATTAAAAATGATTCGCTTTGGATCTGCTACATACATTATTCATCATTCATTTATTTATTTAGGCGTCTATCTTTAATTGTCTGACTAGTACTTCTTGTTTCTATAGCAATTATGATTGATGTTAATACTATATAGGAAATCTGAAATACTTCTATTGCAATGGCCATTGCATTAATAGGTCCTCCTCTTCCTGTAATAGGGTTACCTGGTACCCTTGTTACAGCATACATTATTATCAATATTATAGTACCTGCTATTCCAATATAATACCATATTCTTCCCCATCTCTTTATCATAGGTACTACCCAAAATAACTGGGCTATACCTGATATCATAAAGAATATTGCTGTGTTTATGTTAGATCCTATAACATTTGGTACTATCATTAGATGTAGTATTCCTGCTATAGCAGTAGTTGCAGCTGCTGCATAATAAAGTGCTTTATTTGTCATGAGTTTTACAATCTCTCTATACATATCTGTTTAAAGGAAAGAAAGCCATTGTCTTTTTTCCATATATATTATTTCCAAACATCATTATATTATTGTTCAAAATCTTTTTTACTATCAGTCATATCAATAATACCATTTTCGCTATTATTGTAATTAATGTTAATACTTTCTTCCTCTTGACTAAAACGAACGTCTATCTTTGACATCTCAAGAGCGAATTTTTCTAATAAAAGAATAGCTTCAAGATCAGTATTTAGTTTATACATGTTTGTTTTACCTATTCTTCTGCTATTGTATATTAGTTGATATCTTTTCAGATGATAAGTGTGAGCCTCCAGAAATTTCATGTTTGGGCATTTCACCTTTTCTATAGCATATGTGTTTTAAGATGGCTGCAAAGGAATAATCCCAATCATTCCAATTAAAACGATGCTACTTATAATGGAGATTAAAAGAATTCGTACCATTTTCATACTGTATAATTGAAGTATTTATTCTTGTTTATTATATAGATATTGGACTATATGAGAACCGAATCCCCATGAAGGAAAGAACCATCTATTTGTTATGAATCGAACTCAAATAAACTTCATTGCACGTAGTACTTCTCAAATTTGATTGAGGTGGCACATCACTTTCTCAACAGATAGGTTACTCCGTAACTATGTTATAGGTTATTTTGTCTCAATTAGGTAAATGTTTATTATTTACTCCAGAAGCAATGATAAAGTAGATGGAAAAAATTACTAGAATAAGGACATTATTACTACTAACAGCTACTATACTAACAGGACTTTTAACATCTAATGCAATATTGACAACTACTACTACAACCACAGTGACTACAACGATAATAGATCATGCATGGGCTGAGGGTAAGAGTGGACATGATACTAATGTTGCACTTAATACTCCAGGACATGTCAGACAAAATACTGGTGGAGGAACTGATCTGAATAGTGCAGGCTTTACTCGAGGAGATGTCAGACAAAATACTGGTGGAGGAACTGATCTGAATAGTGCAGGCTTTACTCGAGGAGATGTCAGACAAAACA
>JBKPPX010000117.1:0-8861 GCA_046733815.1 Thermoproteota archaeon
GAGGTTACAAAATTAGATAATAGCGGAATTTAGGATATAATTGTAAATACTCGACGCTATAGCGCTCCCAGTATTCTATCTTCCATATTTTAATAAAAAATAAGATTTTTCTGTTATGGAATAACTTTCTGATGCTTATTATTATATTGCCAATAACAATTGAAGATTATGTCGCCATAGGTTGTTACATTTTTCCAGTTAATGCTCAACTTCAATGCATATATCTAAGTTTTTATTCTTCAGTTCTCTAATTATCCATCTTTAGTAATACTTAGAGATGTTACAAGTAAATATTGAATCTATGCCATTTAGAATCAAAAACTATACCAAAAAATCATAATAATATACAATAATTCTGTTTTAAGTAGCGAAACTAATAGGATGAATTACACCATTTGATTAACCATTGATAATCAAACTTCCTTTTATTATCAATATCTTGATTGTCGTCGTAGTAGTATATCTTTTTCTTTTTTTCTAATTCTTTTATACATTCAACCATAACATCAAACCTCTCAACACTTACTCCCAACTTAGAAAAGTTTTGATTAAAGTTTTCAATATGGTATTCTAAATTGGTACTATCAGTGATAGAAACTATTCTGGGATTGATCTTAGGTCCTCCTTCAAATACTAAATTTTTGATAAAATTAGGAGCAGTTATGTTAAATGAGTTTTGAAGATATGTGCTGGAGGTATTAGATCCAAATAGATCTGATATGATCTCCATAGCTTTATTGAAAAGTATAGAATGATGTTCAAAGTCAATAGCGCCGTCAGCTTGCTTACGAAGATTAAGACCAAGCAATTGTAAAATTAGCCTTTCCATAGCACATTGATTAGTTACAAGTCTTTGATCATAGTTGGATAAAGTATCTTTGAAGTAACTAGTTGTCCAGTTTCCATTGCTTCTTAGTTGAGAATTGAATGTAATAGTCCAAGGAGTGATAAGTTGTTGAAGGTCATACGGTAAGGATTTGTAATCGGGTCTAACTATTTTTTGTATTTTCGGTTTTTTAATACTATTTACACTTTCATTTTCTCTTTCTAATACCTTATAATACAATTCGATTATCTTTTCAGTTATACATCTTGGTGAATTTTTAATCTCTTCATTTTTAACCCTATAAACATAATAGCCCATATTCTCTAGAGCTCTCTGACGTATTCTATCCGGTGTCTTACGATATTCAAATTCATGGATACCTCCATCAACTTCAACTACAAGTCTATGACCAATGATAAAATCTGGAGTATACCATATACAAGCTGAGAGCCAAACTTCTGAATTTCTAATATATTTGACATTAGGTGCGAATTTATTTAGTGCTACTGATAACAGATTTTCATATCTTGTAGGTTTTGGTCGCTTGTAAAAGGAGGAAAAAGAAGAAGATGATGAATACTGGTAATCGTCGTGATTGTGATTAGAGGAATGCTGTATTGTTGAAGATTCTCGCTCCTTTTCTTCTACCATTTTAATTATTGCTCCTTAATGTTCTTATTATATCAATATATTGCGGGTAATGATAATTATATTGTAAAATAAATAAATCAACAAATAGATATTTTCTTGGTTGCCTGAATAAGCTTTCAAAATAGACGATATTTGCCATTTATTTCTTGTATGTGAAATTGAGTCCACAGTCTGATCGCGTTAACTTCTAATACTCTATCTATACATTTTAGATACCCTTCATTCTTATGTTAGAATCAGCGGGATATTGACTACAGCTGATATGTTACCTATAGAAAATAATTGATAGGCTGACAGATAATGCTAGTTATGGTTACTAATGATTTTTATATGAATTTTGTTTTGTGCGTATTTTCCTTCTCCTTATGGTATCTATTTAGACTAAGGTTATTGTCTTAAGAGCCTTAATTGTCTTTAGCTATGATAACCGTACATACAATCTGCTATATGAACACACTATAAGTGAAGAATAGATATTGAGCACAGACTAATAATGACTTGAACAGCCATATACATACAAGACAGGACACTATGGCTATCGCATAATTAGACTGCTTACACTTGGATGGCGGCTAGGCTAATGATCAAAAAATTCATAAAAAAAGTGAAATTATAAATTCTAGTTGATTTTAGTGTAGCCATCAAATGGACGTGTCCACTAGGGATGTCTAAGACATGTCCATCTGTCCATCAGCCAGCGATTTCCTGCGACCCCTAAAAATAAAGTTATGACAGCAATCAGGTTATAGAACTATACCAATTACTATCGCTAACGATAACGTTACCAATAAAGAGAGACAAACGATTGTTTCTAGCTTTAAGATATACCAAATGAACAAAAGGTACTTGTGATCAAAATGACTTACTTTACGTTAGCGAAAAATTAAGAATCCAATGACAAAAATAAGACGAAAGCTCTTAGAACGTAATGAAATTGGTTGCTTATAACCAAGAAGACAACATATTCGCATATCCTACAATACAATTACATAGTCAGTACGCAAGGCAACTATGTCAGATCAAGTAGCAGACACTCAGTCATTAGGAATGGAATTAGACTGTTTCTTGCCATCGTTTCCATACCGACTTTAACTAATCAGCGCATAGACTTTTTAGTTTAGAATATGTCTCTTGACATTACAGGATATTGGAAAAGAATATTATAAATTTTACACTAGATATGGTGTTTCGCTATCTAATTTTGGCAAATATTTATTATAATCTCTAATCCTTTCTAATTCATTAAAATCTCCGTTTTCATAGGCTGCAGTATCAATAACTTACTCGTACTTTCAAAAGGAGAATATCATTCTATTTGAAATTTATAGATGTTTCGAAATTTTATTCAGTATTCCATTACTTCTTCATGTTTACCTAATTTTGAATGGTATCATTACCCATTAGATACCACTCATTATAAAGGCCTTCTAACATTGTTTGGTGGATCCGAAAATTATGCTTAAAGTAGGTACAGTATAGTAGGTGGTGTAATTGTGAGTAATGAATGTTTATTGATTACTGTTGGCTTTCAGTAGGAAAGATGGGCTTTTTAAATATCAATAGAAATACCTTCTAAAAGCAATACTAAATAAAGCAAAGAATATCAACTCATATTTTAAGTATTTTTGCGTCTTATTTTGTTTAATAGTATGTCTGAGCATTTATTCCTATATCATAATTTTTCAAAACACATCCTTTAAGATCGACAGCCATCTCCCTTTCGCTTAACCATGTCCCATCATTAGTGATTCTTAAGGGAAAAGAGTTATAATACATACTAGCAGTAATGAAAAGTTCTTCATTTTCTATCTTAGCTTCAAAGAACAAATCGCTTGGAGTATTTCGGATCGTCAAAAGATGGTGCGGTTTGTAACCTATATCCCAAATTGCGCTTGTTCTTTTTTCAGCTGTCCAACTATTTTCATATACTACTGCGATCAAATTGTTTAGTTTATCAAAAAAATTAATGTCCAATAGTACATACTTTTCATTTTCTCTGTTGATAGAGATAATATCAAAATCATCTACTGCCAAAATTCTGGAAGTATTAATAAATTTAGATTTACCTACATTCACAGCTATATCCTGTGAATCTATAAGAAAGGCATCTTTTACTTGTATCTTGTTATGGGGATTCTTCTTTGCATCTCGCAAATATGACTCCGAAAATTCTCCTCTGTCAAAATTTGTATAATGATTAGGACAAAGAGCTATAATATTTTCAGGAAGATATGCCTGAATGCTATGATATGGAATAATATGCGCATATATTATTATTGGACAGCCACATATAACACATCCAAAATTAGACTCTTGTCTAAGCTGTTTTTGAATAGGAAGTGGAATATTTCTTCCATTTAAAGACATGAGACTCAGATCACTATGAAAATATAAAAATAATTTGATCTTGTCATCTAACTGTTTTTTTCAATTGATTTATTGTTTAATAGTCTACTAAATTTTAGAAATTGTTCGAAATTAAATTAAATGTGGTAAACATCCTAATGATTTTATAAGATTTATTGAAGATAAGCATAATTTATCTTATAAACACCTATTTATCCTATCACCATCTTAAACTGAAACAAGGAGAAGAGAATAAGGGATACATTTGATTTCTGTACATTAGATTTTTCCTGAATATGTAAGAATAAGGATGAATAGGCCTTAAGTTAGTCGAAAAATAGTTGATATAATAAAGATAGAAAGCCAAACTTAATAAAAAATTTAATGAATAAGTAATTAATTTATAAATTAGATAATCCTCTATTTCTTCATCTAAGATTTTTTATCTATAATTTCTATATTTACTGATGACCAAAATTGTCTCTTTATACGTAGAAGACAGTCTTCACAAACCACAACTTCATGTCCACATTCTGGAAGAAGTTCATTATCACAATCTATGCATCTCTTTGTTCTTTTGTTACTATTCATTTGGTTTAGTTCTTCTTTTCCCTTCTTTATCCTAAATATATTATTATTTAGAGTAATTACTAATTTTATTTAGATATCTATAAACATACTGATGCTATAATTTGTCTATGCCAATAATAATATTACAATTTCAAAATCACTGTCATAATATAGTAGCATACAGGAATCGAATATTTTATTATCCGCGTTATAGTATGATATTATAATTGATATGTAGGAATCATTATTTTAATCATATCTATTTCTATGGACATTGTTGCCGGATTTCTGGCTTTTCACTTTATGCGGCAACCTTTATTGTAGACATGAAATATTACACTTTATCTATAGAAGATAACACAATGCAATACAAAGTACACAATTAGTTTAAGAGCTATTATGCATAATTATAAACGAGGTGATATTTCACAGATATGAATGGTGCTGCACATGATAACGATAAACAATTTCTTATATACCAGTTAAAATGGATGGGGATATACGTTGGGATAGGTTTTGCTATATCTTTGGTTCTACCATTTCCTATATCTTTGCTTGTAGCACTAGGAGCTTTCTTACTCTTAAACTTCATTAGAACAAGAAGAATGCTGAAAAGATCAGGTATTAATATGAAAGGATTGTTTAGGTCATTGTCATCCACCGCTTCTTCTTCGTCTTCAATGTATGGCTATAATCCGATAAAGTATTATTGTATGAGCTGTGGAAAAGAACACAAGGAAATTGCATGTCCTAATTGCGGTTCGAAGATGAAAAGAGTGGGATAGATAGAGATATACGCGACTCATATTCTCTGTCTGTCTCTTAAATTGGTATTATGTGGGATCTTGCCAAATATACTGGCGTTTTCACTGCTTTTATTAAAATTCAACAAAAGCAATACTGGCATCAATAGATATTATTGGGATAGCTAGTAGTTTGCTGGAGGGAAGCGATCCCACAATATTTCTAACTAAAGGATTGTTCTATCAATATAGTAAGAATCACGTAGATGCAGAAACTATTTTCAGATCTGTTTCTTCAAGCAGTAAAGATCTATTGTAATTTTTTTTACTGTAGTTGTTGTTGGATACCTTTACATCTAATAAGTTGATTTTGCTATTGTTATTTGTAATTTCAATGCGTTTATCAAATCTTGGAAGAAGAATTTTGTGGTATGCATAGGATTTATGATGATAGCGATCATTATGCTGTTGCTGAAAAGATACCATAACTAAGATATTGTCTAGAGTTTTTCTAATTGAATTGATGATTTCTTTTATTAAGGATATTGCTTCGTTGCGGTCAATATTAGGATCATTTGTGAACAAATTTAGCAGATCAGCTATCATTATCACTTTAACATCGAATCGCTGAATGACTCTTGGTAATTCGTTTATGAGTAAGTCTGCCAGTTGGTAGATTGTAAACGCTCTGGTTACCATTATATTCTGCAAAACCTTCTTAATGTCCAGTCCATATTGTCGTGCAAAATTTACACATTGATACACGTCTGAATTATTTCCAGCGTCAATAAAAATTACATTTGTAGATTCAAATCCACCTTGTCTTTTTGACATTAAAGCGCGGACGCCTAGTCTCATAAGAATTGTGTTTGTATATTCTCTTTCACCAACAATACAGACGCAGTCTTTAATTGTAAGGTTAATATGACAAGAATCTATCTTTTCGATATCAAAGGTAAGTATTCTTCTTTTTCTATCTTCAATATCAGCATAGGCTGTTTGAAACTTTGGTAATAGTGAGGATGATAGTTGTTCATACGATGATGAGGATGATATATACTGTCGTTGAGCACTATGACATCTTCCATCATTATTATTAAATCTCATTGTGGATAGCTACATTACTGTATAGTACCTAATAAAATTGTATTATACCATTATCACTACTATTGCTAAACAATAATACTTCTGGTTCTAATCTCACTTTTATTTCTAGGAACCTTCGTTGTGAATTGGCTATATATCCTATTTCTTACAGATTTCATCAAATTCCTTTGTGCATTTTATTGTATTTGCTTTTTAATTTCTCTTTATCTTCTGTTATGTGGATTATCTATCTGCTTATATCTGCACCTTTCAGATGACCATCTACCACTTCTAGTTCTACATCAAACGTCGACGAAGCTTTGAAGATATTCTAATCCAGAAGTTCATTACTTAATATTAATTATTATTATCATCAGAATCATAATCACTGATAATCGTGTAGACGTCTATCTCGTTGCGATTCTATTTTTTTCTCAATCTCTTTTTTATGATTCTGCAAAATGTGATTATCCGCACAGTTGTTGTGCATTATTCCTATTTGACAAAATTCACAAGATGTAACAAAATCTATATCTTTAAACATCTGCTTACAAGAGTTACACATCTCCGATCCTATCTCAAAATCAGATAACGGTTTTAGCCATCCTTCGCGCCAGAGAACTATCAATTATTAATCACAATATCTATTATATTCTCTCCAATGTGTTCATATAAGGTTGCTGTTGAAGGTTACAAAAATAGATTAGGAGAATCTGTATAATAATTATGATACATAATAAGGCTTGAAATGCATAATCTAAACTCTTCTAATAGATAGATTCAGAATTAAAAATTGATATTTGCAAGACTTATCAAGCTTAATGATTACTTTTGTATCTAATTAAGCATGGTGGGATATTAAATAGTAAGAGTAGATGTATCTGTATATCTCTATTCAGTGCTTCACTAGTATATCTGCAATATGTGACGGTTTCTAATATCTTATATGAAGAATAGAAAAAAGCACTGCAATGTTTCTATCTCCGTCAATAGACTGTAACATAGGCTCCATTATTAGACTTATGCAAATCTTGAATAAAGTCTGACGTTTCTTATTTTATTGGTTATGTTTTTATTGAATACTTCTTCCATTAACACCTTCTTATTTTGTTATACATGAATTTAGTCTTCATCATCAACGGAAGCATCGTGCTATTATTACATAATGATATTCCTCAATTTTTTATTATATCAGTCTAACATACCTATAAGAACCTTTTAACTTATGTATCTTCAACTAACAAATTTTTTCTGAAAGCTTGTACTATCAAGGATTGATATGATATTTGTCAAAAGTTTAATGAATGCTTTGCTTTGGCCTAGAAGAGATATTGAGAAACAATTTATTTTCACTATAATAATGACAGTAATAATAAAATAAGATTTATCTGCTTAAAATACGATTGAGGGATAATTATATCATCACTAAGAGGCATTGCTATTTTATTGCTGTGGAAATATCAGATAGAGAAGTTTTTGGTTTTAGATACTGCTGCTGCCGCCTACTTCAATAACTTTTATGATATTAATATGAATTAGTCTTGGTTTTTGATTGGATGTAGCAGCAGTAATTTCATCTGTGCAATATTCAAAATATATTATAAGATAATTAAGCTTTGAATGCCCTACTAAGCATAATCAATTCAGGACCACTAGTCAAACTTCCAACAATTACCGATTTTGAATTTGCAATAATTCCTGACGATACAAACGGGATACCTCCATTAACGGTTACAGGTTCAACTTCTACTTGTAATGCTTCAGAAATCACTTTAATCTCTTCTTCTGTGCATCTTGGATGCACTACGGCCCCTGCATTAGTAGATACAACCATTGATCCAGTTTGAATAAATCCGCCGACTGTCATAGAATGAACTGGTACTCCTAATATGTCTTGAACCTGTTGGTCTATTTCACCTTCAAAGAGAGGGGATAGCAGTGCACCATTATCATTAGTTGAAATCAAATTTCCTACTGCTGTAAATTTACTCTTTAAACGCTCAACATTAAGACCACTTGCATTTCTAAGAATCTCAATCTCCTCGTCTGAGGCAATGGATGGAACTAAGATTCCGTTGTTGTTCATTACAGCCATAGGACCGATGAGTCTTGTGCCCCCTATGGAGGCATAGACCTCATTTTCTACTTGTAAATATTCCATCAGTTTCGTAGTCTTTGTTTCAGCAAAACCAAAAGGTACTATTATTATTCTATCATTAGCTCTTACAAATAATCCAATATTGGGGCTTTTATATACGTCATATTTGTAAATTCCCAAACGTTAAATTTTTATAAAAAAGTGCATATGAACCTATGGATTTTGCGATTTCTAAAGAAGATATGCTGTTGCAGACACAATACAGTATATGTAGACAATAAGCACAGAGACTATAGTAAATTCTTCTTTTCTTGATGACAAACAAGGAGATTATGTAGGGATGCCATATCGTACTCCCAAGAATTGAGTAGTTACTAATCCACTTAGGCAATTTATAAAAATTAACTCCTTAATCTTTATTATAGAACCTTTTCTTTAGATAGAAAGGAGATCATGGGATAGTATGCCCACTAATCAGTTTTACAATAGAGATATTGTTTCAATTAAGGATTTCAACAAGCAAGATCTTGAATTCATTTTC
>JBKPPX010000118.1:0-4763 GCA_046733815.1 Thermoproteota archaeon
GGCCTAGAGTGTCTTTATAAAAAACAAGAGATTGTTTCATATTAGATACTATAAGGATTACAGATCCTACCTTTTTGAATGACGTTTTGTATCACCATCGGAATTTTGTAGATAGTAAATTAAGAACTTATCGATAGGATATTATCGTAATAAGTTATCTATAGATTCTGTCACACAAATCTCGCGCGTAATATGGCTATTAAATTCATGGAGATAGTGCATTACATGAGCGAGTAGACATCCTTACCATTAGTTTAAGGTAACATTTGGAATTCTATGCAAGTCATGTCGAGATGTTCATCAATGTGTATTTACTTTTACTCCAACAATTTAACAATAATTATCAGAATATATTCATCTATTATATTTAATTAATATCTGAAATCAATAATATTTCTGTTGTTAGATGGTTTTTATAGTCGTAAATAAAATTAAATATAATGTTGCCTAAAAAATTATTTTTTATCTATGTGGCTAAGAATGACGAATGGCAACAAAGACAAAAAGAAGATTGGAATTATGTTACTTCGATGACTAGATTTTATCATTGGTGGATTAAGCATCATTTTAATATTGACTTTAGTGTTGAAACTGATATCTTACCTGTTATCCCCGGCAGATTTTTTGATCGCATGTCAGTGGGATATCTGACAAGGGATCATAATGAAAGAGGAAAAACGATATATCATTTTTATTTAGCATATTTTAAACCGTTATGGACAGACTGCCAGACTGAAGGATACTCAACCGATAACTTTTGTATGGTTCAGTGGAAAAGACCGAACAGCTCTGTTTCCGATAGTGAGCGTACCAGGTTCTTTGCAGACAATAATTGTGCAAATGTTTCCCACCTATTATCACATGAGATTATTAGAATGAGAGGGAAAAAAAGAAAGGAATATTTCGATGCAATTCATGATTTGTGGGATCAACATATTTACAAAGGCCTGCCATTAGTGTACTATAATGAACGATTTATCAAGGTATCAAAGAATGCTTCTTACCGATTTGTAACCTTGGATACAAACAAGCTTTCTGCATAGTTGTATGAAAACTAATATCAATATGGCTGCGTTTTCTTAATTGATTGAGTTTACAGATAATAGTTCGCTCAGGCGCTATATTGTCCTGTATAGGAACTGCGCTATTGATTATGTTTATTGCTATCTTACTTGCTTTTCCTGTACTTAAAGAATGTCAAGACATAGATCAAAGATGCGAATTTATTTCAAAAGCTCCGATGCCTTTAAGATCATTGGTTAATCCTGTCTTTTTATTTACTGCTCTAATTATCATAGCATTAGGAGTAGCCGTTATCCGTTTTGGTACTTGGTATCAGTATAGAAAATTATAATTGTGTCTGTCTTGTACTTCTATACAGAGCTTACATTGAACTAATCATTTCATCATAATGATGATTCTGAAGCATTTTGCGGTTTATTCTCTCTGACCTTAGCGAGTACAATGAGAACAGATAGAACTTGATTAATATAATTAAATTAATTCGTACATTATCATAACCCCCGTGATAATATATAATAATCAATGATAAAAATGATCATTTTATTAGTATCGCCTTTACATCTAGGACAATGAGTATTTATTTCAAGAATCGTCCTCATGAGCTTTATTTAGTTTTAAGCCATCGACATAACGTGTGAGAAGTATCCAAATCTATTAAGTCCCTGCAAAATTAAAAAGCATGTTCCTATGTATATAGTTAATATAAGGTGATTATCAGCTGACAGAATTCGAAAATGACCCGTACTCTGTCCTTTTTGGTAGGTTTGCCTCTAAATTAGAAACACATTTACTAAAGCATGGAGTTGCATGTGCTGATGCAGATATCATAATTGAAGAGAGCTCTATCCTTTATTTTCGAAATTTGAATTCTACAACAAAAAAACTTTTTAGATTACTTAAAAGACAGGATCCTGCAAAGTTATTCGTTGATTCTGCTTCTCAAATTATAGAAAGGATTATCCCAGAAGCGAAGAAAACTTTTGGCTCCTACAGTGAAATATCGAAGTGTATTTCCCAAAATTAAAGGTCAAATCTGTATAATGGCTATCATAAAAACAATTTATTTGGATATAGAACGTACGTAGTCTGACATTCAAGTATCTAGTTTACTATAGAAATTAGAAATTCATATTTAATCAGTAGGATGAAAGTCAAAAGTTATGGGTATCAAAACTCTGTATGTCTTAGTCCGTGCATTTTAAATCCTATGAAAGGTATATTATATTTAAATATCAATGGTGGGGCCGAAGGGAGCTGTTCTGATGAGGATTTGACCCAAATCATTTGAACCCTTGATCCACGGGTGTCTTTTCTAATTGCTAGCCTTAATATTTAGATCTGGAGCCCGTTGCGATGCCTGGCTTCGCTACGACCCCACCGGGCAACGTATTAGAGATAATCATATAAAGTCTGTATAAGCTTTGCTGGATTTAAATCAGCCATACCTATCTCACCACAGCATCTAGAAAGAAATAAATAATTTTGTGATATATAAACGCCATTGACAGGAGAGACTCAGCTGCGAGCCAGGCTAACCAGGATCAAAATATTGAGAGCAATTGCAGCGAGAAACGGTTCAGCAGGCTTCTCTGAGATCAGAAACGCTACAGGACTTTCAACTGGTTCTATCTATTACCATTTGGAACGCATGGGCAACTATGTTACAAAGGATTCCAAGCATTACAACATTACCAAGGAAGGATTGGAACTATTACGCGAAATTGATAGTAGATCGACTGTCGCGCCAGCTCATAACAAAGAAGAAGAGCAAGAGGATGAAGAGACGTCAGCGTCTCACGGAATTCAAACTGAGGAAACAATCAGACAACGTAGACCACTGAGTCAACTTATAAGAGACTATTCTTCTTTATTTATTATAGCGTTTTTGGTTTTTTCCTCATTGGTTGTATATGTTAACTTGCATATAATTTTACCAGCTATATTCATCGTGATAATTATAGGGAATAAAACAATTGCAAATACAAGCTTAATATCTTCATTTTCAGTCTCTGTACTTCTTCTTATGTCATTTTTAATCATGTTCAAAAGGAATATGCTGGCTGCTGGACGTAGCCGGATGATGGCTCCTCTTTAGTACTCGTTAAAATAAGTCGAGTCCCAACAAGAATACGCTTTAAGAAATGTGTTAGTTATTTTGAATTATATGAGATATAGTATTGAACTTTTTCTCAGTTGTTTTTTATCACCTTAGAGACTCAATAATATTATGAGATATAGAAATGTTACCTGTTTATATCTAGTCTAAGGCTATGGATGAATATACAAGCCTATCTGAGTATTATTAATGTGATATCCTTTACTGATATGAACTAATTGCGCTAATGCTATTGTATGCGAGATCATGAATCTAGATAATAAGGTGTGCCGCTAATTTTCTAATAGATATATTCCGTCAATCCATACGCATAATAATATATGTAGAAATATTCTTCCAAAAGAGGGTTGATTGACATATTCCGTTCTTTTATATATATTAATTTTTAAAGGGACTTCAATAGTGACTGTCGAAGATTAAAACTGTCCAAACAATTAAAGTAGTTTATTAATTCAATATACAGAAGTTAATGAAGCTCTAATAGGAAGGTGTCTGTCATGATAATTATCGGCTTCTTGTGAGCAATTTCTATTAAATATTTTGTCTTTATAGTCTTGCTAAAGAAGGACTATTTTTCCATTCAATAAAGCACATTCTATAAAATAATGAATTCAGCATTGTACATTCGATTCAGTTGGAGCGTACGGATGATCAGAATGATCTTCTAGCTTCCATTGATTAGCCTCGTTAACAGCTTTAATTTCACAATCAGCAATTGTTCCTGTACCATCGTTGACTTGCTCAGTCATAAGGTTGCCGGCAAAGTTCGCGTGACCAAGACCCAATGCATGACCCATTTCATGCTTTGCTATTTGTTCAATTATCTTTGTATCAAACTTTGTTCCGAAAGCATTTTTTGATATAGTTAATTGAACGTTATCGATAAAACCATATCTATCAAAATTATTTATTGTCCGCCCGGCTATTTCTTTGCCATCTTTCTTGAAAGTCACTTCAATGTCAGCGCCTTTTTTACTCTTACTTATTTCATCAAGTTGTAAGTTAATTATTTTAGAATCCCAATCTTTGATAGATGTACGAACTGCCTTTTGGATATCTGAATTACTTCCACTTATCATGTATGTCAAGGAACCATCTGCAAGTTTTTCACCCCAGGAACAACATATCTGTATTGAGTTCTCTTCTTCAAAATCAGCGTCGTCTTGGCGGTCCTCATCTTTGTCCTTTTTATCTGCTTCTGCAACTCCCATCTCAAAGATGCGTGATGATTCTAGGATAATGAGGAGAAAGGATGTGCAAAACAAAGCAACTAATATTTTTCTATATAACAGCAAACCAATGTCTAAAAGAGATTACTATGCATCCGTAATATAAACATCATTTCTTTTTTTTACAGAACTTTTTAGAGCGCTCTGCTATTTATTCGCTAGGTAATAGCTTGCTTATATTAAACTAATGCGTTATGCAACTATATAGTACATTCATTTATTTTCAGTGTGAAATAGTATTACAACTTTTATATACCATGAAAACGCAAAAAATGCATCACAATTAAAACGACGATTACATTTCAAAGCACGAAACTTAAAGCATTAACTATAACTCTTTAGTATAAAAATTAGTATTATAATACTTCGTATACAGAGATATTTTATGTTTTTAT
>JBKPPX010000119.1:0-8266 GCA_046733815.1 Thermoproteota archaeon
AAACAATAGATAAATTATGACAGTAGAGAGAAAAAAAACACACTATATATGTATACTCTGAAAGGTGAACAAGAATTTAATCTAAAAGAGCTAATAACTAATCTAAAGATTTTGATTAGGGGCATATGATAAGTGTTATAATGCATTAAGAAGCCTAGTCATTTTATCAAAGCTAATTTCAAAACCAAAACGCTGCTCTTCTTTCTTCATATTCCTATACATACTCATCAACAAATTTACATGCCTGATTGTACTTAGCGTGCCATTCATTTTTAATCTGACAATTCTGTAAACATTATCATAGTAGTCAAATCTATGAAGCACCTTCTTTCGATACTGCTTGAAATCGAATCTGGATTCAGTTTTGTCAAAGACTTCGAGAAAAATATCGCAGCATAGTAACGAAGGAATTATACCTTCTCCTAACATAGGGAAAACGCATCCAATAGATTCGCCTACCCCTATTACGTTATCCTGATAGAATGGTTCCATTCGTTTGGGAGGGGATAGGCGTATGGGTCTTCCTATTTTCTTCACAATTTTAACTGCAGGTTGCTGACTAAAAAATTCTGCAATACCGTAGTATTTTCTATCAATATCGCCGGCGCCTATATACCCTCTGTTACTATCAAGAGGAAAATACCAGAAATATCCCCTTGCTCCCTTATACCCTATAACATAAAAATCCTCTTCATCATGAACGTTTTCTACCAGATATTCATACGCAGGTATCAAGAAATCTTGCTTTGATTTAGGTAAAAGGGTTCGATGTAGCCCAGTACAATCAAGTACATAATCATACTCATCCAAGGAAAAAGAGTCTAGGGTGCATTTAACACCATAGTTAACTGTAATTCCTTCTAAAAGGTCTTCCTCCCATTTTTGTTTATTATATGTAACTAAACCCTTCAAATCCAAATATTCTCTATTATCGTTTGGAAGCTCCATTCTCAGTCTTTTACCTACATGAAAAATATAATTGTCAAAATTGAGACCAGCATTATCTGAAAACTTTGTAAGAACATTTCTAGATGCACCCCATGCGCATACAGGCCAATGGTCTTCTTTATTAGAAGATTCAAAGATCCTTACATTATGACCTCGCTTTTGCAACAAATGTCCAAGATAACTACCAGCCACTCCTGCTCCGGCAATGGCAATATTCATTTAATTCATTTCTTTTCTTGCTTTCTTTATATTTCTTGTTGCCATAGATTTTTGGAAAAAAGGTTGTTGTGATAACATGAAATATATACATAAATATATAAAGATATAAATATCTATATAAGAATAATAATAGATATAGTAGTAGGAAGGATGTTGATTTAAATAAGCTAAACAATGCTGCATTAAATTATTTCATAACATATGTAACAAACAAATATATCGACATTCTTAATCATTAAGTCATAGCTAACTTAAAAAGAATTTTCGATATAGTTAATGTTTATGAACCCAATCGTTAATGTATAATGGTGCTAATAACTTTGGTGAATGACTGTCTAATATCCTACCATGATATCAATTCTCTACGGCTGAGAAAAAATCAATATAATATGATTGCTCGAACTTATCTCTATAAGTTAGTTAGTATGAATTATGATAGGTGCTTAACTTAGTAGAACGACTAGTTATACTAATAGATAGTTACAATTGATAGCGTAAATACTTAGTTACAATAGAAATAAGAGTATAGCATAAATAGTTTAATTCGAATAGTCTACTGAATGAAACGAACTATAATGGCATACATGGTAGCGACAATAGTGTCATTTGCAGTGATAAGTGGTCTAACAATACAACCATTATCCTCAATGGCACAACAACAAGTACAACAAGGACAAGAACGAGGACAGGGACAACAACAGGATCAACAAGGAGAATCTAGAACGCCAGTTACTAATGCAGCTTGCGGACAAGTTGTTGACGGACTAGTAGAGTTGAATTCGGACTTAAACTGTAGTGGAGATGGTCTGATTGTAGGAGACGACGGAACAACCATAAGACTTAACGGTCATACAATAAGAGGTCCAGGTCCAGACAGTTCAAAAGTAGGCATATCTGTAGGTAATGAGAATGGCGTAACAATTGAGGGTCCTGGAACAATTGAACAATTCCAAGCAGGTATCTTAGCATCAGGTGCTGAAAGAACATTAATAACATCTATGATGCTTAGAGGAAATCAAATTGCAATTTTCTCGACGGGTACAGAAGGATTGCAAGCATCGCAAAATATAATTAGTAAAAACAGTATTGGAATGGCATCACATTCAAGTAGTCGTCTTCAGTTGACTGAAAACCTCATAAGTGGCAATGCGTTGGCTGGGATTACATTTGTAAATACGCGAGATGCTATGATATCGACTAATAACGTGCTAGAAAGTGAAAATGGTATATTTGTTGACGCCCAGAGCAATGATAATACAATAGACTCCAACAATGTCCTTAGAAACACAGTTGATTTGAACAACGCTAACGGTTTGGCTACAAACGTTAATAGTAACGCCTATTCTGACAACAATTGTGCAATAAGCAATCCTAGTGGACTTTGCATAGGAAGATAAAATAAATACTAGCATGTGTCTGGAGTCGTATAAATTCAGATACTTCCTCCATCTTTTTATTGTTATTAAATTGTGCCTGTAGAAGAGATTAATTTTTTGTGAATGCAAGATATAGTTTTTTCAATATGTCATTTTATTGAGCATCTAATGCGTTGAGAAGAAATACTGTTCCTGTCGTTGTGTCTAATACTTTCGCCTAGAATAGAAGGTAGAAATTTATAAATTTCATGCGAAGTCTTTGTGTATTGATGATTAAAAAATATCATGCAGATTCTATACATATTACTGGAATCGCTTCATTGGCAGTAATCGCAGCATCATCTCTTTTGGCTCTAAGTCCATTCCTGCAACAGTCTCTGGCACAGGAAACTCAAATGACAAATGCAACAGATTTAATGACGAATCAGACTAGCGGCAGTAACTCCTTGCTTGCCTCTGTGCTTAATATAACGCGAAATGCAGGAGATGAAGCCACAAGCACGGCAGCCGAATATGTTCTTAATGCTACGCCAGGTAGCAGTTCAATGAATATGACAAACGTAACTATTGTAAAGAATAATAATGAAACGGGTCAATAAATGAAGACTTCTTATTTCTGGTTGAATATTATAATTTCTATTCATATATACTAAATAGATAATTGTGGCGTTAACCCGCGTCTTTTTATTTATTTCTCAATTCTACAGAAACTTGACTCGTTTGTAATTTTTTTCTCAATATAGGATATGTGTAGGCTTTAAAACTTCTGACATCAAAGAATTCCGCGTTCCTATGTCCACCGATGCTTTAAGAATATATAATAATCCTAATTGATGGGCATATTTTATGTTGTATATATATAAGTCAAGTTGACCAATATTCCAAAATAATCTCTACATACATTTGCGAAAATTAGAGATTACACGGCATTGTGTAAATTAGTACCATGGTCTTTTTCTATTTGAGAATAACGATCTGCAATCCTATATCTGACATACTTGTCGTCTGGTGAGTATTTTGCAGGATGTGGATCAATGGTAGGCGCGTCACATTTTGGGCAGAGCTGTCTAAGGGTGTATCTATTACATGCAGAGCACTTTCGGATAAGATGTTTCATTTCTTCTATCCTTGATGAGATTTTTTAGATTCTTGACGAATATAACTGAAAGTGCCTCGCTGTTTCTCGATAGTACTTCGAATCTTCTCTACAATATTATTCAATGCTTTCTCGGCTACCTTAAAATTATCTGCTGATACTACTATTCTATACCTTGGAGCAGCAATATATGAAATAGAGATATGTGAACTGCTCTTGCTTGTTTCAGCGGCTGATAATATATTTTTAATCACTTCAATCCCATCGGATTTCTTTAAAGATATTTCTAATATTCCTCTAATCTCGACCCTCGGTATCTGTATCTTGTTGCTTTCCTCTTCGATAGCCTTTACCACCGCATCGGGTAATCCTAGATTTTGAATTGCATCAATTCCCTTTCTCGCTGCTGTTTCAAAAATATCGTATACATAATCATACTTCTGCAATATTTTATCTTCTATTTCTTTAATCTGTGAATCGTTAATCTGTGCTTTTACCTTTATAATCTCCATAAAAGCAGAGGCTTTTTCATTCTTTTTTACTTCTATTAGCTTGGATTTTCGCTCTTCACCTGATACTTGCTTGAGCGAAAGATCAACCTCTGATCTAGCTTTGTCCACCCTGATTACTTTTAATACTGCTTTCTGTTTCGGTTTTACATACCGCTCAATATTACGTATCCAACCTGTTGCAATTTCAGATATGTGGAGAAAGCCAGTCATACCATCATATTCATCTAGAATAACATAAGCTCCATGACCAGTAATTTCTTTAATAGTTGCAACAACAATATCACCGGCATCAGGAAGTCGGTTAATCTCGGCAGTAGTCATTTGTAAAGGTAAACCGTACAAATGACATACTTTAAGGTTGCCCTCCCTTACCATCAAAAATTCAAATTGTTTTCATCATATATAGTTGCGAAGAACTCCAAAACCTTGCAATGAAAAACAATATGACTATGAAAATGAATTAATAATCAATTCCTTTTTTGGCTTTCATTCCAAACCGGTAGGGATGCTTTATCTCCTTCATTTCAGTTACAAGATCTGCTACCGCAATTATTTCTTCTGGAGCATAATTTCCAGTTAGAACCAAGCTAGTTTTTTTGGGCTTTATTTTGACTAGCTCAAGAACATCTTGTACCGATACCAAATTCAACTTTACAGCATAATTTATTTCATCCAATATGATGATATCATATGCACCCGATGATATCCTCATCTTTGCCAGTGAGACGGCTTCTTTGGCTGCTTTTTGATGATCTTCTGCAGGATGGTCGTCATCGATAATTCCAACAAATCCTTTACCTGCTGCAATCATTTCAAATTCCGGTTCTAATCTCTTCGAGCTTGAAAGTTCGCCATAGTACCATTCGCCCTTGATAAACTGAATCATTCCAACCTTGAAGCCATGACCAACTGATCTTAAAACAATTCCTAAGGCAGCAGTGGTTTTACCTTTTCCTCTCCCTGTATAAACAATAACCAGCCCTTTTTCCGAATACATATTGTTGATATCGTTTCATGATAGTTTTTAGATATGATATAAAGCTAGTAGTAGTAAATATCTGTCTAAGTTCATTGTTCACACACTCTTTGCACTAATAGTAAAGGTCATCACAATAACAGAAAATAGCTAAATCTTATCAATTACATTTTAAGTTTGAATTTACCAATTTATTAGCAATATATAACAGAAGGTTCTAGTAGTATTTTGTCAGATGAAATTTTCTCTCCGTAGTGATAATTATACCAAGAGTGACAATGTCCTCTATATTGATAAACTCATTACATTTGTTTACTATATAATTCAGATAATCGCAACTTCACTCCGGATTTATGTAATACAATTAGTGATAACTGGTAGCGATTTTCAAAAAAAGCGAAACCAAATAATATAATAATAGCAGTGAAATTTTGTCAAAAACAGAATCGTGTATATATCAAACACTGCTAAGATGACAATAACTATTATTACTATCATTTCAGTATCCGTTTATGGTATTTTAATGATAGTAACCAGAAATGATGCCATTCAATGAAAGGCAAGATGTTTTAATTCATGTTATCCAGTCGTGACTACATGGCATATGCGATTTTTCATAAAGCAAATATAGAGTCAGTAGATATATTGATTAGAGAACTTTTACTCCATAACGTCTATTGAGATCTTCGTACTATGCTAAACACCTGAAGAATTAAAATTTTTTTCCACTGACAGAATCATTTTTATGAATTTTTGTCAGTAGTTTATCTTTGCCTATCTCTATTAATCTGATTCTTTTTGGAATATTCTTTCAAAACGTCAGAAGGAGTCATTCCAAGTTCAAGCGATGCTTGAATTACAAAATGCCATATATCAATTAGCTCTTCCTTTGCCATGTCTTCATCAAACGGAACACCTTTTTTCCACCATTTCCAATTTGTCAGTCTTTGAAGTTCTATTGCCTCATGGATAATAGCAGTGCTAAGGACAGATATGCGTTGCTCTTTCTCTGCTGGATATCTGGGAGATTTGATAAATTCGGCTAATGCTCTTTGCATTTCGAAAATCATTTCCAAATTGTCCATTCTAGATTCTTCCTTTGATAATTTTTTATTTCTTTAGCTGTTTAAGAAGTTAGCGTCTGAAACCAAGTCAATATTCCTCTGTCAGATGAATAATATTGAATTTCCTTACCATACAAAGTCTTACTCTGGCAAGATTATACTGGCTAATTTATAATAGAAGTGTAATTCTTTTCTTGAAAGATTCTCTGGCTCTGTTAATTGAACAATTGGTCGGATTATAACAATAAAAATTAATATATATATGTGATTCCGAACTTTAGTTCGCAGTAAGAAGATTTAATATCTGATTAAATAGAGTCAAATAAAGCATCATTATTCCTGTTGTGTGTATTGTTGCTTGCTTTGATCTAAAAATCCTCTTGACATTATCCTAAAATCTGCGTGCTCCCCACGCATAGGATGCATAAGACTCGCTCTAATTATCGACTTTTCTGAGTTAGCAATTTCAAGCCTCAATCTCATATGAGAATAAATTGATATCGATGTTGCCATAAATTCACGCTGTTGATATGAATTAATTGTTGTATTAATTGCTTTAGTTGTATTATTAGAATGTTGAGCGCTTATTGTTCTACTAATAGGAACATTACGAATCATATTAGTTATTACAATCGCACAATCAAAATTAATAGCAGCAAAAGCTAATTCATGGAGATACTTCATTAGCGCGAGGTGCCTTGCAGAGCCCGTATACTCATATGAAAATAGTGATGTTGCACTGTCTATTATTATTAGTAGGGGATTAATATCGGGGATTTTCCTAATTGATTTTATCTGTTCAGTGGTAGAAAATGCTCTGATTAATAAAATTTTATCAAGGATTTTGCTATTTCTCTCTTGTCCTGCCATTTCGGAGACTCTCTCAGGTCTGAATGTGCCCACTGTATCGATAAACATTATCTTTTCGTTTTGTTTTAAATATTTAGCACAGTTAACACAAAGTGAAAAGCACAATTGAGACTTTCCAGCGCCACTCTGTCCATAAATATCTGTAACTAATCCAGTACGGATACCTCCTCCTAAGAGACGATCGAGTGATACTGAGCCTGTAGGTATAGTTATAGGCAATACTTTATTTGATGTATTATCTATATAAATCCAGTTGGATATTCGAGGAACCTTTTTATTCTAGCCATGATGTTTTGAATTGCAAAGTGATTAATTGAATTGTCATCTTCATCGCCATCTCAGCAACAACCTAAAAGGCCTCTGTCTACTTTACAGCGTTTTATAAATAGGAAGGTTGCCGTGAGATTGAAGAGTGAAATAGAATACCGCGGTAGAATGAACAATGTCGATTCCTACATGAATCTGATACTTATGGATGCCGAGGAATATAATGGTCCAGATGTTATCGCAAATTACGGTAAAGTTGTAATTAGAGGTAATAATGTGTTGTTTATTAAGCTAGAGAAAGAGTTTTAACATATATGATAAGTTCTTCATATACTCACTTCTAAGAACAAAGTAAGAGAAATGGCCAGAAAATATCTATTCACCTCGGAAAGCGTTACCGAAGGTCATCCAGACAAAGTATGTGACCAGATTTCTGATTCGATTCTTGATAAATTTTTGGAACAGGATCCTGACTCTCGTGTCGCAATAGAGTCGATGACAACTACAGGTATTGTGTTTGTTGCTGGTGAAACCTCCTCCAGAGCTCATGTGGATGTGCAAAATATAGTGCGTGATACCATTCGGGAAATAGGCTACACTAAGGCCGAATATGGATTCGACTACAATAGCTGTTCCGTACTTGTCTCACTACATGAACAGAGTCCAGATATTTCAATGGGAGTAACTGCAGGAAATAACAAAGAACAAGGAGCAGGAGACCAGGGACTAATGTTCGGCTATGCAACAAATGAGACTCCTGAATTAATGCCGCTGCCAATAACCCTAGCTCATAAATTAACGATGAAATTATCGCAAGTGAGAAAGAATAAAGATTTGAGTTGGGTTTGGCCAGATGGAAAATCTCAAGTTTCTGTTGTCTACGAAGATTCTAAACCAAAAAAAATTGATACCGTCGTAATTTCTACACAGCATTCACC
>JBKPPX010000120.1:0-3546 GCA_046733815.1 Thermoproteota archaeon
TGAATTAGGGTATGCTTTTGCCATCAGAATTGTAGATACTCCATGACCACATCCAACATCTGCTATTTTTGCGCTTTCTCCATTCCTAAGCTTGTTTTCAACACTTTCTAGCGCGGGAATCCAGCTTGTTGTTATGTTTGCAATGTAGTAAGGTTTGAAGGACCTCTCTGTTCCTTCATAGAGATAATGATGATGGTCACCCCATCCAAGACCTTTTCCAGTTCGAAAAGCATCAATGATTTTCTCTTGGTCTTTGTAAAGTCCTGCTATAATCTGGTAGAAGCCTGCTATGTATGCTGGGTTATTCTCATCTGTCAGCGCTAAAGCCTGTTCTTCCGGGAGCGTGTATGATTCAGTATCAGAATCGTATGTCACAAAACCTCCAGCAGCTTGAGCGGCTAGCCATTCCCGCATCATTCGAGGATGTGTGCCTGTCTTTCTTGCTAGCTCTTCTGGTGTCAACGTGCCTGCTCCCGCCAGTGCTTTGAACAATCCAAGCTTGTCACCTACAACATTAAGCAATGAACCCATTGAAGCTCCCCATTCGTTCCCGACCTTTTCAACAAATTCATTCAGCTTCTTCTCATCAACTACCATTATTGTTATGTGAACCTCCTTCGAAGCTCTTCATGCAATGAATGACATAATCATAATTATTTAAGTGGTTTTCCCAGATTCAATCCCTAAGTTTCCAATTTATAATATCAGAACTAGATGTGTGAGAAAGGATAGGGTGCAGCATTAGTATTGCTGCTGAATTTGTCCTCCAACTAATCAAAATGAGCTCAAAACAATGCAGTAGTTGTACAACAGAAAGAAGTGGACCTGGTGGGGGTGGAAGCCACGACCTCAACCAGCTTGGCTAATCAATTATCTAAAGAGCGGAGCTGCCAACAGAGGACCATACTGTTCAAATCCACCCGGTCCACTTTGGTCTAGATTGTATTGTGTTTGGTAAGCAGAATATACACTACCTCTTCTCTAGATACTCTCTATTTTCTTTCTTCCTCGATTCCAAGCACAATTCCAAATTAGTATCATCCTGCCTGTTTCCTATGAAAAACCAAATGCAATACAACTTTGAGCATTTCAATTCAGTAACTATCTCAACCCCGAAATTCTTTTCCATAACGAATGCGGGGATTTCTAATGTACTAGGAGGAATTTAGCAACCATATCTGCAGGTTAAGGAGGGATGCAAAGATAACCCATCCAGCATATGGCATCATCAATACTGCTGCTAGTAGTGATATTTTATAAAAGATAACTATGGTTACCACGATACTTATCAACAATATCACAATTTCTGCAAATGCGAGCTGCGGCGACCTTAGACCAAAGAAAATGAATGACCACAGTACATTTAAGATTAGTTGAGAACCAAATGCAAGGAACGCCGCTATTTTTCTATTGTGTCTAGCCGTGGGTAAAGTAGCAGTACTAGTTGCTCTCCAGATAAGAAATAATGATATCCCCATCAGGACATAAAGCGTGGTCCACACAGGACCAAAGAGCCAATTTGGAGGAGAGAACGACGGTTTTTCAATAGTTTGGTACCATGTCGAGACAGATTCAGAGGTAAAAATGGAGCCAATCACACCTGCTATCAAAGGAGCCGCAATTGAAATCCCCAGGCGCAGACTATCTCTTTTGTAGGATACAGGCGGTGTCTTCAAAATAATTTTCCCCGCTCAAATACAGATTGTATCTTCTTGCATATTAACGCAGTAAGAATTCATTGCCATGCACTGTATTGCTATTTGATTTTGTCCGACAATAACCAATAATGAACTCAATTCAATGCCGTAGTTGTACAACAGAAAGAAGTGGACTGGGTGGGAGTGGAAGCCACGACCTCAGCAATGCTATATATCTATCCAGACATTTCATATTCAAAACTAGCTGTCAACAACTGTCATTTGCTATACTGATGTTGGTCTATCATCAAGAGCGAGTCGTACTATTAGTATCAATAGCATGTGATGTCGTAGGTATCGCTCCAATCTGCTGCGTAAAGCTCATCGTGTCTGAAGTTATCCACCCTTCTGTAATCCTCCCATCAATGATAGTCAGAAAAGCCATTTCATCTAAGGACAATTTCCTACCACTTGGTGGTATACCCTGGAACTCACCTTTGTGAGTTCCAATAACATTTAGACGGACTGCTACTTTATCTCCTTCAGCAACCATGTCTTTTATGTCATGATGGAGGTCTGGAAATGCTCTGGTGATTGCGGTGAGAAGTTGCTTGTGTCCACTCCAATCCATAGTAGGCATTCCAGAAGGGTGAAATGAGTAGTGAGTGCTTGATACTAATAACTGCTCCATTCTCTCTGTATCATGTCTACCGAGAAGCTCAAAGAACTGACTAACTATCCGCTTGTTTATTTCTTCTTGCTTAGATGATGCCACTATGTATATTAGGGCTTTTTGCAACTTAATTCTTTCTTAAGGTCTTAAATGTTCAAATGAAGATGATTATTGTTCACGCTTGGTTCGGTTCGCCAAATACAATACAACCGTTGTAATGTATCCATGATCACTTCTTTCTACCTGATTTATCCAAGGCATGGGTTTTGTCAGACAACCTCCCAACACAAGCTCAAACTAATACCACAGTTGTACAACAGGAAAAAGTGGACTGGGTGGGAGTGGAAGCCACGACCTCAATACAAAGGTATTATTCTTACCTACAATGTTATTACCTGAATTATCATCAATTTTCTTTCTAGATATTTTATCATAATGCAATAGTCTCCTCAGATTCTCTCACATTGCTTTGCAAACAGAGAAGAATACCTTACCATATGTAGTAGGACTGATATAGAAGCTGGTTCTCGGTGTAACAAAGAACGATATCCATTCATTAAGCAGATTTATTTTTTAAATATCTAAGGTTAAACTATCTGTATTCTATGATAATAATAAATTGTGCAAATCCCAATGATGCAGAGGCCATACTTGATTTACAGAAACGTGTTTATGCCAGTGAGGGGGAAATCTATAATGATTACAATATTCCACCTTTGACCCAGACATTGGATGAAATTAAGGATGACATTAGAAAACAGACGTTTCTAAAAGCAATAGAAGATAGTGATAATAACAATATCGTGAAAATAGTCGGTTCGGTTCGAGCGTATGGCAAGGACAAAACAGCATTTATTGGTAGGCTGATGGTCGAACCAAAATTGCAAAATCAGGGGATTGGAACCCTACTTATGAAAGCTATCGAACAACAATTTACGCCACCAGAAGCTACACGATATGAATTGTTTACAGGTCATAGAAGCATCCGTAACCTATATCTGTACCAAAAGCTTGGGTATAGAGAATTCAGAAGAACACTTGTAAATGAAAAAGTTACCAAGATATTTATGGAAAAACAAATCCTATTCAATGTAACACCTGTTATGGCTAACAACAATAAAAGAATGAATCTCCAGGGCAATCGAATTATGCAAAAATTCTCAGAGTTAAATTATTCGTCATCCGACGGAGCTATAGTATCACAACCACCACAACAGTACTCCTCCACCTCACTAT
>JBKPPX010000121.1:0-15060 GCA_046733815.1 Thermoproteota archaeon
AAAATAGAAATGTTGTTACCTAACTATTTGTTGCAGCCGCATCCTTCTTTATTAAGATAATATGTTTTAATATTGTTTGTTATCATACAGTTTTTACAGATGCTTCTACCATCACTAATCGCGTCACTGCAGAAGGAACAGACTCTATTGCTATTAAATGAGTCCATTAGTACACCAACCCAGAAATTGCTTTTAAAGCTTTTTACGTCCGAGATCTTTTGGCTCTTTTTAAAGCTATTCTCCAAGATTGTGACAGTCACATAAACATTTCGTCATCTCAATGTCAAACGAGCAATCATGGTTAGGACCACAACTAACATCAATTGGCCATTCACCTGGACAATCGCCATGCCTTCCGCGCTTGCAAAAGAACGTTAAGTTCAAATACAATTTAAGTAGATATCTAGCAATTTAATTTTTGTGTTATGATATCTAGTTATGTTCATTTGAGAACAATAAGATGCTGTAAGGTTGAGCTGTTCATCACAGCATAATTCTTACATTCATACCTTTATTAAAGAATTATAACCATAGTCTGTACGACAGTCTAGCAATACAGAAGAGAATCGGTCAGAACAAATGATACTCGGATCTTGCCTTACCTTTATAATAAAGAGGGCATTGATGATAATACTTATGCCGTTGAGCAGAGATAACGTATCTCTAACCTCGATGCGTTTTCAGAAACGAGTAGATAAAGTATTATATAAGTCAATATGGCTACGATGGATTGCCAACGGCCATATGCAATAAAATTTGGGATTCTTCTTCTTTTTTTACTAGATAACTAGGTATATTCACAAACCTCTCGCCAATAGACACATGCTTGTGAACAACCATTTGCCGTGCCTGATGCGGAGATTTTGATCCATTCTTTTTCATAACTATTGTTTGAAGTCTTCTTTCAAGTAGGTCTTCAATCTTGAGGTTCAAAACCTCATCAAGATTAGCCGATTCATTAATAAGTCCCTGCCTGTTCAGGAAATTTAACAACTGAGCTTCTTTTTCTTGTCGCACTTCTGCAGGAAGTGCAAGTAGCGCACGAGCCTGATTTCTGAGTCTAGCAACCTCTGTCTGTGCCCTCCATAACTCTCGCTTATTGCGCAAACCATAAGAACCTACTATGTAAAGTTCCGAATTAAGTTGATCAGTAGTCCAAATCTTTCTCGGTCTGTGAAACTTTTTTTTTGCTTTATGAGGATCTCCCATTTTCCATCTACTTTATTTCTTGGGTGTTGTATTTGCGTTCTCTGCTTCTGCTGCTGGTTTTATGCCACTAGCAACTTCGCCCGTTACAGTGGCAGATCCCGAGCCAGTACCTTTAGTAGGAGTACTTGATACAGAAGAAGGCATAGGTTTGCCAATTTTCTTTACTCCTACCGCGCCACCCTTTCTTCCGGTAGTTCTCGTACACTGACCTCTAACTCTTAGACCAAACATATGTCTATAACCTCGCCAGCTCATAATAGTTTTTTCTCGGTCAATATCATTAGAAACCATAAAATCAAGATCTGATGTAATCAAGTGTCTATGAGAACCTGTGTCCATGTCTTTTCTCCTATTCCAATACCATTCTGGCATTCTCGATCTTGAAGGATCTTTTATAGCTGTTTCAATATCCGCTAATTCTCTATCTGTTAGAAAACCTACTCTGCTATTCATGTTAATATTCAATGACTGAAGTAAGACATGAGCAAAATTATAACCAATACCTTTAACTTTACTGAGAGCAACAACGACTTTTTTACTGCCTTCAATATCCTTTCCTGCTATTCTAAGGATATGTTTATACTCTGCTGCTGACAAACCAAAGAATTAAACAAGTTTCGGCAATAAAAACTATACTCGATAGTAGAAGTAGAATGGCTCAAAAAGAAGGCCTATTAAATTGAGGCCGTTATTTTTCTCCGCATCCAATGACTCTAATCAGTAAAGAGAAGATTTGATTTCTTTCTCATATTATACATAAAAATTGTGTACTAATACAACTAATGTTCCCCATTGAGAAAGATTCTATAAACGAAACTTTTTCTTCGAATACGGATACTAACCGTCAAACAGATCAGTTCTATTCTACATATATTTTATTAATTTCGACATTGCTTTTCTCAAAATGAAGAATGAATGTATTGATACTTAGGATCTACAAGTCTGAGTATGTTAGTATCACCACATAATTGTCCACATATCATGATGCTTTCCATATCTTTAACCACGGATGATAGAAATTGAGCAACATTAATCATGTTTTCTCTGCTGAAATATAAATGCTAATAACAACTGATTTGCGCGTAGGAAGATCATCGATCATAACTCATTTCTAGAAGTACCTGTTGCAAACTTTAGTCAGTCTTGGATTGTGAATACTGATGTATTCTTCTATTCTAACATATCTTTTTGATCAATATTACTTCTACTCCTCTTTCCTGCTATACATGTGATTCATATTGCCAAGCTTATAGGGATTTTACTTTATTATATATGTAAACGAATCAACATAAAAATATAATCTATGGAAGGATTTGATAAACCAATAGGTAAAATGTCCTATGATGTTATAACACGCATATAGCAAAGACTTAATCGCCAATTAAGAATGTTTAAATTTGTCACACGAGCGAAATTAATAATTCATGAATTCTAAAAATATAGGAGATATTGTACATCATTCTTACACATCTAAACCTAAATATACTGAATTGATGCCTGGATTTCCCGAGGACTATAAAGAGATCAATACTTTGGAAGATCTACTAATGATCAATTATAAACATGTTTCTGTTGAACAACAGATGCGGGGCAATCTTATCACAAGGTTGAGAAAAGGAGAACAGCCTTATCCTGGGATTATTGGTTACGAAGAAGACGTTATTCCAGCAGTTAATAGGTCGATCTTATCTGGACATGATATGCTTTTTGTGGGACAGATAGGACAGGCAAAGACAAAAATTTCCGAATCTGTTGCAAAGAATCTGCTTTCACCCATTCCAGTCGTCCGTGGAACAATTACAAATGATATTCCTACTTCAATACCAGAAGGTCAGCTCATTTCATTACTTAGTGACTCTGAAATTGCTCGTTCGTCTCCGGAATTCAATGTCTCTAAGGAGTGCGAGAATATCATTAGCAATAACAAGTTAGACACAAAAATAGACTGGATCGACGGTAATGATAGATACAGATATGTCTTAGCTACTCCTGATATTTCTGTTAAAGACTTAGTAGGTCAGATCGACGCAATTAAAATTGCAAAGAAAGGTGTTGAATTGTATGACATAGAATCATATTCTCCAGGCCAGTTATTACAGGCGCGTCATGGAATTCTATGTATTGATGAACTTCCTGTACTTGATCCCAGAAAACAAGTAGCATTACTGAGTGTTTTACAAGAGGGTAAATTTACAACTGGATCATATACTGTCATATTTAGGCCTGATGCGAGAATAATTGCAACTGCAAATCCGATAGATTATACTCATTCAGGAAAAATCATAGAACCATTATTTGATAGACTCCGAAGTCACATAGATACTCATTACCCAAGAAACATAACAGACGAGATGCTTATTGTAGCTCAGGAAGTAAGAATTGCCGATCATAAAAATGTATTTCTTCCAATATTTATTCTACGGACTATTAGTAAAATAGCACAATTGGCCAGATCTCATCGTGACATTAATCATGATAAAGGTGTAAGCGTCCGTATGGCGGTGCATTCTATGGAGACTATGATCGGTGAAGCAGAACGAACAAGAGCAATATTGCATTATGTAAAAGCCGTACCAAGATTTTGCGATATTCATAGCATACGTCAATCAGCAAAATTTGAATTGTCTGAAATGGAAGATAATCGTCAAAATAGAATGCAAGTATTGGATTCAATTATAGAAAACGCTATCAAAGAAGTTTGTCTTGAATATGTTCAAAATTTATCCCCAGAACTAATAACAAAATTAAAAAATGAGTTTGCAAAGAATAAGGAATTTTTCGTCTCACAGTTAGTTCTCGGGTCAAAGGGATCTGTTTCGACTGATTATGAGTCGCAACTAGTAAAATTTCCCGCCTTGAAACAGATTATAAATGAGGCGATTGATACTGTGAAAGAAGAGCAGGAAGAATTTGTCAATAAAGCAAAAGATCTCGGAATAAACATCGACAGCTTGTCCAATCCATGCGAATTAGATGGCGAGTTCACAGCATCAATTACGGAGGTAATTCTTGAGGGATTCAGATGGATTCAACCTCCCCTGCTAAGCAAAAAGGATAATAGCTATGTACCAATATAACAAGAGTAGAAGTGGAACAAAAGATTTTGTTTATTTTCCTGCCGAAGAGACTGAATATCATCAGCCTAAGAAGACTGAAGATCAGAATCCTCAAAATCTCTCTAAAGAAATGCTCGAAAAGTTACTTCAAGCGATTGGTAGAGAAGCACTGAGAGAAAGGACGCCTGATTTAAGACAGCTAGAACAGATATTGAACGAGGTCATCTCGAAGGAACGTGAAGATTCTAAATTTACTGAAGAACAAGTTAAAAAGAGACAAATAATGAAAACAGATGTTGAAGATCGCCAGGGTTTGGGAATGCCCATTGTGACTCAATTAATACAAAGAGGATATCTTAAAGATTCTCAGAAATGGCTTAGCTCAAAAGGCTTCATGAGTATTGGTGGAAAAATTCTGACTGACGTTATGAAGGCTTTGAAGACAGGTGATTTTGGATTACATGAGACCTCAAGTCTTGGAAGCGGATCTGTCCTTATAGATACTACGCGAAAATATGAGCTTGGAGACGATATCAGGCTTCTCAATGTTTCCAGATCATTGCTGAATACGGTCCAGCGAACAGCAAAAAAACCTGCTCAGATCAAAATTCCCCTAGATATAGAATTAGAAGATTTAGAAGAATACGAAACCATGCAAGACGTTCGAGTCTCCCTCGTATATTGTATTGATCTAAGCTCCACAATGCGATACTCTTCTATGTTTGGCGATATGACTAGAATTGAGGCGGCAAAAAGAGCGCTCTGGACTCTTTTTCTTTTAAATAGGAAATTTTTCCCCTCAGATTCTATTTTTATTGTTGGATTTGGAGCATTGGCCTCTAAGGTTGCTCCACAAGATATTCCATATTTACAAACGTTTGAACCCGGTTCTGACTTTCTCCATTACACAAATTATCAAGCGGCTTTTAGATTGGCAAAAAAAATACTGCAAAAAGATGGTGCTTTGAATAGGCGAATAGTTTTGATTACTGACGGTCATCCTAGTGCATGCTTTATCGAGGATAAAAAAGAACAAGATAAGATATTATCGCAACGACCATATTCTCATTTTTATTTGCCAGATAAAGAATCCATTGAATCAGTGAAAACTGACCAAGATCTAAGCCTAGATATTTCGTCAGGACAACTTGTTTATCTTTGTTATCGCTATAGGCAGGTCGATCAGTATATAGGCGAGCGAACAATAGTAGAGGCAAAAAAATGCCGCAGCTTGGGGATACAAATTGATACTATTATGATAAGTGAAGAAGATTCTTTACTAAGCTACGTTAATGAGATGGAAAAATATGTCAAGGGAAGATCCTATTACATTAATCCTTCGGAAATAGACAAAGTCCTTATCACCGACTATTTGAGTAACAAAAAATCAACTATTCATGGACGTGAATAAATCTACAATAACCAGGATTGTTGAATGTTTGATAATAGGTATAGTTTTTATGTATTGAGATAATGGAAATTATCTAAAGGCGATTTGAGAAATTATGATGATGGAGATAAATTATCTTGATTGGAATAATGCTATTGAAATACTGAATAAGGCTCGTGAAACCGGACTGTTCGCATTAATTATTGGTCCAAAAGGAACCGGTAAAACAACACTCGTTAGAAAGTTTGCTTCGAAGATGAATAAAGAGTTATACTCAGTTAACTTCAGCCTTCGTACAAGAGAATCTCATCTCATTGGCAGTAAGACTCTTGACAAAGGAGATATCAGTTTTGTCGAAGGTATACTTGTAAAATCCATGCGAGATGGAAGTCTTCTATATCTTGATGAGCTAAATGCTGCAGAGCCGGATGTATTATTGAGACTTGATGAAGCACTTGATGACAGAAAGCAACTCGTACTTAAAGAGGCAGAAGGACAGGTAATTAATGCTTCTAATAACTGGTTTGTAATTGCAACAATTAATCCTCTTTCACATGTTGGAACAAAAGAATTACCACCTCAGCTTCTAAGTAGATTTCCAGTTAGGTTGAGGTTAGATTATCCTCCTGAAGATGTAGAATTAGAGATCATAAAACAACATACTACAATTGATAATTCGAAAACAAATGATGTCAAAGATGCAATTAAACTAGCTAAAAGTTTACGAGACGCTGCTGCTATGGAAGAATTATACTACAGCCCCAGTTTAAGGGAGACAATTGCTTTTGCAAAGCTTCTTAATACTAAACTTGCTCCAAAAGAGGTTGCAGAAATCGTTTTTGCAAATGTATATGATCAGTGGGGAGAAGTTGAATATACAAAGGTTAAGGATATGATAACATCAATCTTTGGCAACTAGTTTATGATGTCATCTTCAATATCAAGTAAGATGATTATGCGAAATGATGTATTATTAGATATTGCTACATTTCTGACTAGAAGATGGTCTGGAAATTCCAAAGCTGTGATCGTTTTGACTCAAGACAAGATCCCTACGGCAAAGCCAGATAAGGGTCAGATTGCTCTTCCGTTTCTGAATTATTTCCCGGGTACTGATTTTCAGAAATATCGTCAATGGCGTGTTGCATTATGGTATGAATCAATGCGAATACTCCATTCAACGAAAGTTCTAAGCTATGACCATGCCTTTGGGTTTCTTCTAAACACTGTCGAAACTAAGCGGATAGAGTTATTGGGATTAAGTCAATGGAATGGAATGAGGAATGAGATCATATTCAATGAAGGAATGTCTTGGTTGTCACGTCCTCTTCTAAACTCAATCTATGGAAGATACAAAATTGCAGAGGCATTCTCTCAATATTTTTTAACTGGATATCTGAAAGGTGAATTGTACGGAGGTGAATTTGAAAGAGTAAAGAAGGCTTCAGAGTTTGCCAACAATATAGTAATAGAAGCAATTGACAATAATTACAAGACTGAATCGATAGAACAACATATTCCACAATTAATTAAAATACTAGAACTAGATCCTCTTTCTTCAATTCCGATTATCGCTCCAAGAACAAGAATCGGGATGGCAGTCACCCATAGTGACCTGCTAAAACAGCTAGAAAAAATAGTAAGAGGTAAAAATATTTCCAAAGATGAAAAAACCTCTTTAAAAGAGATTGTGGAAGGAAATGAAATTCTTAGTGAATTCGAAACTTTAGTAAAAGAAAGTCAGAAGACAGAGAACAAAGGTTATGAAAGTTTGGAAAACCTTGGACTAAGTATCCCTGATAAAATGGACGTAGATGAAACTTCGATATATGATGCTGATTTAATTCAAAAGGTAAAGGCGTCATTCAGAGACTGGAAAACAGGATGGATAGAACAACATCAGGAAAAGGGAGAGGAATTCGATCCAGAAAGTTATACTGAAAATTTACCTAAGACGTTTTTGACTGATTACAAACTCTCGATTAAAACAAAAGTAGTAATTCTGTTGGATCATTCTAGTAGCATAGAAGATGTTGAATTAGAATACAAGAGGGCTACTATAGCATTATGCGAAGCGCTGCATTATCTTGGTATAAAATTTGCAGTTTTTGCTTTTAGTACAGATCAGAGACGATTTAAATGCTGGGTAATAAAACCAGCTAATTTAAAATGGACAGTAGTTAGCGCTCGTAGATTGGTACAAATAAAGGCAAGTGGTGGAACTCCACTTGCTGAAATTTATGGGCTGTTACAGCCTATAATGAAATCATTTAAGCCTGACATCATGGTTACACTAACTGATGGTGAGCCATCAGACTTTCATGCCGTTCGTGAAATGGTTTTATTATATCGAAAAATGGGTATACATATGGTCTCTCTAGGACTGGGTAGAAACCTCGGTGACTCCGTTAGTATAGGTCACAATTTAGTTCATTTGAATTACGAGAAGACATTGTCGGTTAGTAGATTGGATGACATACCTAAAAAGGTTATAAATTTACTTCGTGGCTAGATTAACAGATTGGGATTGTGGCTTTTTACCTTTTCCCAATCATTAAGAAATGCAGTGAGCCCTTTATCAGTCAGTGGATGGATCATCATTTTTCTTAGAACCTCTGGAGGTAAGGTAACTATATGAGCGCCGACCTTTCCTGCCTCGATAACATGTAGAGGATGTCTAATACTTGCCACAAGAACCTTAGTTTCGAACTGATAGTTTTTGAATATTTGAATAATCTCTCTTATAAGAGCCATTCCCTCTTGTCCACCATCGTCTAATCTTCCAATAAACGGGCTAACATAAGATGCTCCGGCCTTTGCCGCAAGAATCGCTTGATTAGCCGAAAAAATGAGCGTAACGTTAGTTTCTACAGCTTCTTCTTTCAGCCTTTTAACTGCTTTCATCCCTTCTGGAATCATTGGGATTATAACAACAACATTTTGACCATACTTCTTAAGTCTATGTGCTTCTTCTAACATTTCTTCGAATTTGGTACCAACAACCTCGAGACTTACTGGTCCATTTACAATTCTCACAATATCGCGCATTATTTCGGAGGGATTACCTTTTTCTTTTGAAAGAAGACTAGGATTTGTAGTAATCCCATCTACAACTCCCATATCATTAAATGTCTTAATATCTTCTAAATTGGCAGTATCAAGAAATATTTTCATTTTTTGCTTCTACTCCTACATTCTAACACTGCCTGTGTTATTTCTGTTGTTGTTAATCCATACTTTTCTAATAAAAGATCAATTTCTTCATCTCTGGCAGATTCTCCAAATGTATCATCTATCCCTACACGTCTCATTGGCACAGGATAGTTTTCTGCGGCTACCTCAGCTACTGCACTGCCCAGTCCTCCAATTATATTATGTTCTTCGGCAGTTACTATTGCTCCAGTTTCTTTACCAGATTTACTTATTAGGTCTTTATCTATAGGTTTAATAGAAAACATGTCTATAACGCGGCAGGAAATACCCTCATCGCGTTCAAGTACGTCGGCGGCTTTCAAAGATCTTGTCACCATAAGTCCACACGATATGATGGTCGCATCTGATCCATCTCGTAAAATATTTCCTCTGCCTATATTAAATGATATTTCATCTTCTGCATATATTATTTCGCTAGAGGGTCTCGCAAGCCGCACGTAAAATGGACCAGGAGTATTGGCTATTATTCTGATCAATTGTCTTACCGAAACTGCGTCTGCTGGAACAATTACTCGCATATTAGGAATGGCTCGCATAGTTGAGAAATCTTCTATCTGTTGATGTGATGCTCCATCCGGTCCTACGGTTAATCCAGCATGAGAAACGATAAGTTTTACGTTTAAATTTGGATAGCAAATAGCATTGCGGATTTGATCAAGGCAGCGGCCCGGGAGAAAAGCCGCATAAGTACTAGCGAAGGCTATTTTGCCAGCAATTGCAAGTCCTGCCGCAACAGAGACAAGATTCGCTTCTGCAATTCCAATATTGAATAACCGATCAGGATAATGATCTCCAAATTTCTTTGTTTTTACAGACTCAGTGGTGTCACCGCCCACACAGACTATATTACCATTAATTTTTCCTAATTCTACTAATGTATCACCAAAAGCTCCTCTCATATCGGCGTTCTTTTTCTCACTCCTTAATTGCATAAAATTCCTCCTCTATTCCCAATTCGTTTGCTAGTGGAATCAATATATGTTTACGTGTCTTCATCCAATCTACTCTTATTCCTAATTTAGTTGCATGATCAAGTAGCCTTCTTTCTAATGCAACATTTGCTGTATGTTTGAGTTGGATAATAGCAGCATGGATATCGGTCGTCCCATATACTGCATTTCCTGCAACAAGTATCCTTGCTCCAATGTCGTATACTTGTTGTAAAGTAGTAGCGTCGATACCGCCATCGGCTTCAATATATCCCTTGAATCCGTTCTCCCTTAATTTTTTGTTTGTTAATGCCATTTTTGGCAGAACTTGGGGAACAAATTTCTGACCTGCAAAACCGGGATCTACAGACATTATTATAATAACATCAATATTGTGAAGATGAGAATAAATCCAATCAGGAAGGTCTGTGCTAGGGTTAATTGCGATGCCGGGACTTATACCATTGGAAAGAAGTTTGTGATTTATTTGCATAAAGATATTTTCATCACATGCTTCTGCATGAATAGTGATTATATCACATCTAGCATCGATGTATTCATCTATATGCTCTAATGGATTTTCAATCATAAGGTGGGCATCAAACGGAAGACTAGTTATATGCCGTAATTTCTTAATGGTTTCCGCAAAAAAAGTGACATTAGGTACAAACTTTCCGTCCATTACATCTAGGTGAATAATGTCCGCGCCACCGCGTTCTGCCGCTCTAACCTTCTCTTCATAATTTTGTCGCCTTCCTGCAATAATTGATGGAGCAATCAGGAATTCACTTTCTAGTTCTTCTAATAGTAATGGAGTATGTTTATTAGGAGGGGCCTTTCCGTGCCATTGTGGGACATTAGCCATATGCTTTATTCCGTTTCCTTTGATGGTATTAGCAATGATTATAGTAGGTTTGTCTTGAATCGAGCTAGTTTTATTTAGCGCGTCAATTATCTGCTCAACTTTATGACCGTCGATCTCAATAACATTCCAATTAAAAGCTGTCCACTTATCACGCACTGGATCGAGAGGCATGATATCTTCGGTAAAACCATCTTGCTGTATGCGATTACGATCCAGTATCGCTACTAAATTATCTAGTCTAAACTTTGGTGCTGCCATTGCTGCTTCCCAAACCTGTCCTTCGTTTGTTTCTCCATCACCTATCAACGTATAGATGCGGTTCTTTTTTTTATCTAATTTATTGGCTAGTGCTATACCAATTGACACCGACAGCCCAATACCCTCGGATCCCCCAGAATACTCTACTCCTGGCACGCTAAAGTCTTTTTGTTCATCGCTATGTCTTACAGGATGTCCTTGCAATCTAGATCCAAGCTTGCGCAAATCATTTATTTCGTCATCAGAAAAATAACCTGCAACAGCCAGAGTTGCATAAAAACCGGGAGCAGAATGAGCTTTGGAGTTTATGAAGTAATCTCTGTTTTCCCACTGCGGATTTAAATGATCGTGTTTCATTTCTCTAAAATAGAGAGTTCCCATTATTTCGGCCGCTGAGAATGATGCTCCAGGATGGCCGGAGCCAGCTTTCGCGATTCCTTGTATTGCCAGCATCCGCACGTCTCGTATTTTTCGCTTCAGATCAAGATATCGCATACTAAAAGCCATGGTAACAACAGCCATCAGATGATGATTTACATGCCATAATAGAAAGCGAGGCTAACAAAAATAAAAAGATATGGGGAATTTATAGGTATTATCACCATAATAGCGGTTGTGTTAAGAATTTTAGAACACTACAGCCGTCATCCATTGTGTTTAGTGTATTTAGTTGCTATGAAAGTGACTTTTCTCAAATAATTCAGAAACGACGAAATAGAATGAGTTATTCTGAGAGAGAACAATATTCCAATAATTACATATCTATTTTACAAATACATTTCCTATAATCCTACCCATATGATGGAAAAGCGATTTTTCTTTGCGCAGCATCTTTTGATCCGCAATAGGAAAGACAGAAAAATATAATGAAAGGCGTAATATTACAATAATTTAAAATAAAGTATTTTTCTTTATTAATTTTCAATGGTGCAGATCAAAGTAGAAAAAGCAAGAATTGACCAAAAGCAAACGCCTCTTCTAGTAATTGGAGTCTACGAGAATCAAAACGATTTTTCATATTTAAGCGGCATTAATTCTGCGTTATATTCTACTATCAAGGAAATGATATTAAACAAAGAGTTTAATGCTAATTTAGGGACGAGCATAGTTCTATCTACAATGGATAAAGCTCCAATGAAAAAAATCACCCTAATAGGTCTTGGCAAAAAGGAAAAGTTCAGCAACGAGATAGCAAGAATTGTATCAGCAAAAGCTGCTTTAAAGGTAAAAGAGATGGGAATTTCAGAATTCTCTATTTTATTCCTCTCTAATATAGATGAAGGTTTGATCGAAGCGATTTGCGAGGGTGTAGGTTTATCGCTTTATTCTTTTAATCGGTATAAAACAAACGATAGTAAGAACGAATTAATGGTTAATCAAGCGACAATATTAATTAACGTTGACATGCCTAACATTAAATCTATTGTAGATAGGACAAGTTTGATGGTTGAGGCAGTAAACTTTGCACGCGACCTGAGCAATCTTCCTCCAAATGATTGCTCTCCATCCCAATTAGCCACTATTGCAGTATCGGTAGCTACCGAATATGGACTGAAACACAGAATCATAGAACGATATGAAATGGAATCAATGGGTCTGAATGGGATAGTCTCTGTTGGAAAAGGAAGTCATTTTCCTCCAAAGTTGATCATTTTGGAGTACCATGGTTCTACAGACGATCGGAAGCCTTACCTATTAGTAGGCAAAGGTGTAACATTTGATACGGGCGGAATTTCATTAAAAGATAGTGACAAAATGGACGAAATGAAATTTGATAAATCTGGAGGCTGTAATATTATTGCTATTATGAAGGCAATTGCATCCCTGAAATTGCCAATAAATGTTATTGGCCTTATCCCCTCAGTTGAAAACATGCCATCTAGTACCTCTTACAGACCTGGAGATATAATCAAAATGTATAATGGTAAAACAGTCGAAGTTTTGAATACTGATGCGGAGGGTAGACTGATTCTTGCTGATGCGTTATCTTTTGGGATTTCAAGTTTTAATCCAAAGGCAGTTATTGATCTAGCGACTCTCACTGGTGCATGCATCATTGCACTTGGTACCAATGTGGCTGCTGTAATAGGAAGAAATAAAAAATTTATTGAGGAACTGTCTAACGTATCTGAAACAACAGGTGAAAAGCTCTGGGAGCTTCCATTATATGAAGAATTTTATGAACAGATAAAGAGCTCTGTGGCGGATATTAAGAATGTCGGTGGAAGACCAGGTGGCGCAATAACAGCAGCAGCATTTCTATCAAATTTTACTAACGGACTTCCATGGATTCATATAGATATTGCAGGAACAGCATGGACACAGGAAGGGACATATGAACGAGGCTACAATCCAAAGGGAGCAACAGGATTTGGGATAAGAACTCTTGTGAAGTTGTTGATAAAAGATAAAATAAATTAATTGATATTTCTCAGCATAGATTATTTTTAGAGTACGATAAAATTTAAGATTCTATGTAGATAATACAATCAGCATGACACAACATAGTAACAGATGATGAAGAGAACATAAACACATCTTTAAATTCAAATAATATTGTGGAAAATGACAGTTTTATAAAGAAAACCTACTAAAGCTTGTAAACCATTTGTTAAACACTCTCTTCATGCCAGATCTAAATATTGACTCGTATCTTTGCCAGCCATTAGATTCATTGTAATTCATTTCCTAAAGAAAGTACATGCGGAGGCATAATGCGTCAAATATATCTAACAGATAAACACTATTAATCTAGAATTAATAATTGCCAGTATTTCAAATGAAGGCCCTTGTTGAACAGTTGATTTCCGTAGGGATAAATTGTAAGATTGGTAATTCGGATCTCGATATCCATAATATCAGAAAGCCATATTTTGAAAGGTGGCTATTGAATAGAGATGGTTTTCTCACACTAAATAATGAGAATATAGACTATATAGGGATCGAAGACGTAGTAAGGATGGGACCCTTTTACAATGTTTATTGTTTAATAGAAAATCAACACTTATCAGAGAAAGATGATAGCGCCTATAACTTATTGGCTGCTAGTCCGTACTTCCATCTACGCAATGGAAAAGTTATAACGTTAGGCTGGAGCGGGGGTCTCCTTGCTGACATTTTGACAGAAGACGCATTCCTTTGTAATTCATTTGCCGAAAATATCCTGAAGGAAGAAATAAGAAAAATATCAGTTAAAGTCACAAACTTTGCATGTATTATCGAAACTCATATTTGGGAACCTGCGGGATTAGTGTCAATATATCCCGTCATTGACCGAATAGGGCTAAATATAAAGCGATTGTTAAAACAGATACATCTAGGTGAGAATAGTTTTCTCCCTTGAAGAAGGGTATAGGATATCATCAGTATAAATAAGAAAAACAAGGAATATCAAACTATTATAACATATTTAGGCTCAAATGTGGTATATCATATAGAAAAGATAATAACAAATTGCTTTCGATAGTTTCCTTCTTTATAGCTTCTGAGGGATTGCTAGAGAAGAGTAAGTGATCAAAGAGATAAAAATTTATAGAATATATATTTCGTAAAAACGATAAGAAATTAAATTACAGGATAAAGGCAACTCATCTTAAGAAAATACAATGCCAGCACTGTTGTTTTCCAACCGTTCACACAGGTCAGTATTACAACAGCGACGACAGGTTTGACTTCCGGGTTCGGAATGGGACCGGGTCGCGCCCTGTCGCTATGGCCGGCTTAATCTTATATCGTTAAAGGCATAATTTAATCTTTTAGAATCTCTAAATTTCTGTAGTAAGGTAACCACAAAAAGAATCCGAACTAAAGAATTAACAATTTAAGAAAATAGCTATTCAAAGGTGCTGAAAAAAGTCGAAATATTGAATGCAAGTCACATAACAAAAACACTCTGTTACATATACATATAGATACATAATCTCGTGACGATAGAATTACTATTTTTCGATTTCGATTATTTTCAAATAATAGTGATATCTATTTCTAGAAATGTTATTCAGTATGCTTGTGGGAATATATATACAGACCTTTTTTCTTAGATGACTTGCATTTCAATACTTCGATCATTTTTTCAGCGTCTTTGAATAGCTATTTACTTTAATTCTTAATTCGTTAGTTGGGATTCATCTTGTTGTTACC
>JBKPPX010000122.1:0-8846 GCA_046733815.1 Thermoproteota archaeon
GCTTGTCTAAGATTTCTATCAGTAGAACTGTGAGCTTGTGTTCTAAAGTCCCATGTCCTTAATCTTTCCATGGTAGTACGCATAGCTGCATCTAAAACTTGTCCGCTAGCATCCTTATTTGCTCTTCCAATTATTGTTGCAAGTCCTCTATCATGTCTAGCTAAAGATGTAGGCATTCCTGTTCTGCTTCTATTGTTTACTTCATCAGTAGTAAAGGCTCGCCATTCTGCCTGCGTTTCTAAAGCTTTCTCTGATATCACATGACCACAGTTACTACAAATTATCTCGCCAGATTCAGGATCTGTGACCATCTGATCTTGGCTACTACATAGAGAACATATTATTGAGCTTTGCATTTTGTCTTTTTTAAGAAAGAGATATTATACTTTGCATTTCACATATTTAAATAAATTGTCTTCTAATGATTAATCGCCAGAACATTTTGGATAATCTAAATCAAGGTTTAACAATGGTGTTTTAGAAATGGGATTTAATAAAAAGGTCGGACAAAGACAAAGGCAAGAAAACAAACTTAGCATAATATTTTTCTTTATATGAGTTCTAGAATAAAAAAAGAAATTTTCCTATGATCCGTGCATTCTATTACATGACTGAATTCTGCATTATGTAGTAAGCGATCGCCTTCTTCTGGAAACGATACACTACAATCTGTTTGTGAGATCATATAAGCAGCTCTCGGATTGACTCAGTTGAAATTCACTGAACGAAATAACGACTGAGGACGCGATTACCTACTTATCTTCGCTGATGATTTAAGACTATCAGGTTAGACTCTTTCTGCTTCATCCGTGTATTCAATACTGATAAGAAAATCCGCGTTTGTCATCACGTAACTCTCCTCCCATATGATTATATAATCAATGCATCTCTGTCGATCCCTACCGTATGTTATTGATAAAGCTGTGCCATGGCCAAAGGTCCTGCACTAGAGGAGCCAAAAATTTAATCTCTTAACACTTTCTGTTAGAGATATATTTTGTGCTTTGACGAACTTGACTACTAACTTGACTGCTTAGATGACCAACTTGACGTTTACGCAAGACCTATAGCAGCAACTGAAACATTTAAAAACATATCCACAATAGTAGTTCCGCTAAATCTGACTAACAAAATTCAGACGAAATAAAAATTATGGTAATGAAGTCTTTACCTTGAATCAAAATCTAGAAATGACATTGTTAGACCTTGCGGATTATCTCAAGGCACAATATATAATATACTAAATGAATGGAAGTCTAGTATAGCTTAACCCTTATGTGCAAGCTTTAAGAGAACTATCAGCAAATCTAAAGAGTTGGAATAGATACAGCTCAATAAGAAACTGCTCGCAGAATTAGAAAAGAAATAAAAAGAGAAATGATATAGAAAAAAGTCTAGTGATAAAACTAGTCAAACAAATACAAGAGCTAATTGAGATAATGGATTAATAATATCAAATCATTATTATTATTAACGAATAGTGAAGGTACTAACATTGTTCTTTTGCTCCTTGATTCTTAGTTATAATTGCCAAATTGACCTGTGCTTTTGCTACTAACTAATATATTTATAGATTTAATGTTGCACCATTGATAAATAAATACACAAAAGTCAAATCAATAGAGAAACATCATAGAGGTTAAGTTATTAATTATATCTTCGTGTCAAATTTATAACCTTTATATGAAATTTCGTTATAACAAATAAACTATGAACGCATTTGACAAACATAGAAAAAACTTTACAGCATGGTGTGAAGATTGTAATGAAGTGTTTGATGTATTGTGGACTGCCAATATGCATCGCGATCAAATGGAACACAAAATAAAAGTAACGGAATTCTGGATTACGGGCAGATGATAATATTAAAATGGCTGCTTTCAAAAGTAATTGATTGTATGCTAGCCCTTCCTTACTCCGGTAAAGGACGCATTAAGTATAATCTTTCTTATGATTTTAATTATTTCATAGATAGCAGTTCTAATATCAGCAGCCACACTACCAAGCATTCTTACTAAGATGCCAGAATTATAAGGAAGAATTGTCGCTCCTCCTGAAATCTTGAAAAACTTCTGTATACCCGAATTTATCGCTTCATTTAATTCTGCTACATATTTTGCCATTGTAAGTATGTACATGGTTCCAACAACACTGAAAGTGCCAAGTATTCCAAGTGTTTTCAAGTTGCGTTTCTTAGGTTCTAATATTGCAATATCTATGAATCTTAGTATCTCTTTTTGATTCTTTGCCAAAGCTTTCATATAACATATATCGTATTCAAATGATTCTCCAGTGGCCACTCTGCCTGGTACTATGATTTCAGAATAGACCATGGTTGCATTATCATGAACATTCAAGTTAACCGTCTGGTAGAACCGAGAGTTCCTATAAGGAATTATTTGGTCGGGAATAAATTCAAAATAACAGCCATCATCTACATCAACATTCAGCATCTGTGTGGCATAATTATTTTCCATTCTGTAAACTCTTGTTGCACCTTGTGTTGTTATATGGGCATATGCGTAATTCTTCAATTTTATATCCATCCTGTATCTATCTCCCTGGAGAATGCCTCCTGAAGGAGATATTATATAAATATATGCCATCGAAGGTAAGGACTCTTCAAGGTATAGTGCTCTCTGTGTGAACAGAGGGACCCTTGAATATTGTTCTTTGACAACTGTTTTTCCTCTTTCCAGATCTTTCTCTAATCCTAATACCAAGGCGCCTAGTTTTCCTGCTTTTCCTACTTCAAGTTGTTTTATTTTTGACTCGTACACTAATACTTCCGGTGGTATATCTACCGGAATGTAAAATTCTGAATTGTTCATTAATGTATTAGTACGATAACGACCTTGTCATTTTGCAATAGCCTTTGGAGGAGACTCAAAGAGAACATCTCTTATTATGTGCTCTGTCACTTCTTTGACTCCTTGACCTGTTTTACAGTTTACGAAGACATAGGGCTTTATTCCTCTTACAGCTTTAGAATCTCTTTCCATGATCCCAAGATCTGCGCCAACATGAGGTGCAATATCAATCTTATTTATTACCAGGAGATCGCAACTTTCTATGCCGAGTCCTCTCTTTCTTGGATATTTATCGCCGCCAGAGACATCTATGATATAGATAAAATAATCAGCTAATGCTGGACTAAACGTGGTAGTAATATTGTCCCCTCCACTTTCAATTATAATCAAATCGAGATCATTATGTTTTTCTTCCATCTCCTCTACCACTGATATATTCATTGACGGGTCTTCACGTATAGCTGTATGAGGACATCCGCCTGTTGCTAATCCGATTACTAAATCTTCTGCCATCAAGCCCTTTTGTGTTGCTAAATTTTGTCTCATTCTATCTGCATCTTCTCGAGAGACTACATCATTTGAAATTATACCTGCCCTATAACCTCTAGATGAAAGTATAGGAACGACTTGCTCTATAAGCATGGTCTTTCCTGAACCAACAGGACCACCAATTCCTACTCTAGGAATTCGTTTAGCACTCATGCAAAAAGTACGGTGCGATCAAGTAATAAACATTTTTGAATCCAATTTTTCATGTGACATCTGAATAATATCTATTTCTGGAGCAAACTGCCACATACTTATTAGCGGTCTATCAATGTTGTTTATCATGGTATTCAAAATAGTGGGTTTTAATTCATGAATGATTCTCTGGCCTTCAAAATGCTGTAACATCCCTAATCTTAAGGCTGCTCCAACTATGCTTACTGAAAAAGTGTAAAGCATCATAATAGCAGCTTTTTGCTTTGGTATCTTTAGAGCGTTACTTGCAACTGCCATTACAGTAGAATATACTCCCGCAGCTTGTCCTTGTTTTATTGCCTGTTGATATTGATTCATTAATTCATTATCCGTTATGAATGAAGTTAAGCATCTTAAAAGCTGGGTACCTGATCTAGATGAAGCATCTCTTATTTCTTTAACAAGTTTCATTGCATATATTATTTGATCTACTTTTAACAATTTGGATAAATCTGATTTATCAGCACATTCATAGGCATTTCCTAGGGCAGTACAATCTGCCGGACCAATTTGGTGTTCAACATACACCTTTATCAGATCACGCAATTCATTTGCATTATTTATCTTCTTGCTATAAAACAATGTTTCAAGACCATTTGAAGTAGTGTACATACCAGTTGGAAAAAAAGAATCAGAAAGCTGTAGTATACTTATTTCTTGCATGTCAATCTTGTCAATGCTCATGTATTTCCGTGCCCTCTTGAGGTTCAAAGACCATCTTTGTCTTATTAATTTCTAGGTGTTCATCTATTGGTGCAAAAAGCTTCCTAAATATTTCCAATTCACTTTCGGCTTGAATTGGAAAGTAAATTTTATTTCCCTCTAACTTTAGAGGACGATGTAGGTTTCCTATTGTATGACCAACTCTTACTGGTATTTCAATAATATCGTGGTTGCGGACGTTATCTTTAATCTCGATCACCGCCACATTCTCTGGTTCCATTTCCACTATTACCATCTTCTCTTCTGTTACCATAATAACATCGCCATGTCTTAGTTGTGTTCCCTGTGGAAGGATCAGGGCAATATCAGTGCCTTTACTAGATGTCTTTCTCATCCTGACTCTTTGTGACTCTAATCTGCTGATTTTAACTACTTCAGAAACTTTCTTATCATACATCTCCATATATTTTTGTTTAAGATTGATATTCTTGTTTATATTTCCAATTACCGAATCAATAGTGATCAATTTCTATCCTTTTTCCTAGTCCTTTTAACTGTAGATCTCGATCGACGAATCTTTTTTACTCGCTTAATCATATCTGACAATCTTTGAGTATAATCAACGAAACCAAAATGATCAAAAGACGATCTATCAACTAAGGCAAAAATAAGACCTCGATCTCCTAATCTAACCTTAGCGCCATTTTCAAATTTTTCTACGATGATGCAATTTGTAATCTTATGATCTGGGTAATCAAGATTAAGGTGTGAAGCAGGATCAATCAGTCCAGACATCGATTGAAGTTTACCCGCCGCAATGACTCCATGTCTTATTTTCGCTGGATCAATTACGATCAAGTTCTCATCAACATTAGACTCCTCAACACAATGACGGATCAACATTATTGTATCTAATCACCTTTTTACCTCTGATACTGCCTGATGACTCAGATCTTCTGCTGCCAGGTTTTTATCTATTCTTAAAACAGATTTAGATATCTCTCCTGCAGCCTGAAGAGCCATCGTCTTAACCAATAAGGGATCGAGCACACCCTTTTTCCACATATCTACTACTTCACCTGAATCAATATCAATACCAAAACCACTAGGCGATGCTTTTGCTGCCATGACCTTTTCTAATCCATTATAGCCTGCATTTGTTAGTATTTGGCGCATAATGCTTTCTAAGGCTGAAGTGACAACCTCTAGGCCAACTTGTTCAAGACCCTTTAATCTCAAATTATTTACTTTGTCTATGACATGCAATTCAGCAGAGCCTCCGCCGGCAACGACGCCATTATTTAGGGCCGCTTCGGCAGCATTTACACCATCTATAGCAGCCCTCCATCGCTCAAGAGATGTCTCTTTAGTTGTACCGGATACAATCATTGTAACCATATTTCTACTCAAACCATTCTCTATGTATATTACTCCATTATCTTCATCTTCATATATATGACCTGCTTTGCCTAAAATATCTGTTTTTTTTAGATCTTCCATAGTTCTTACAGTCTTAGCTCCAGTATATCGTGACAGATATTCAATTTCTTCTGTAGATATACGGACGGCAAATACCTTTCTTGCTACGAGAAGATCCTCTATAACCTGATCTACTTCAGATGATGCAATCAAGATGGTATTTGCATCAGTTGCTAGCATGGCATCTACTATTTCTTTTGATTTGATAACTCTATCATTTTCCATGCTAAGTATCTCTTCATATTTACTGTTCTCCTTAAGCCAAGATTCTTTAATAGGTTTTAAATTTAATTTCGCAATCAGGATCCTTGATTCTTTTATTTCTAAAGGCATCTCGGGATCCATTCTTTTTCTTTCTAGGACTATGCCATTGATGGTCCTATCCTCCATATTGGGTCTTCTAATAACCATGATTGCCTTATCAAAGTTATAGGAGCCGTTATACATCGCATTTTTTCCTACAGACCTCAATGCTGCAATTACTAATGAAGAGAGTTTTTCTCCGTCGAGCTTTGATGATAGAGATGTCTTGATTATCTGTTCTAGTTCAATGTCATTTAGCGTAATCTTATTGGCCTCTTTTTCCAAAAGCTGGCATGCATGATTGACTCCACTCTCTATACCTTCTACAACTTTTGTTGGATGAACTCCTAGTTCCTTGATTAGCCTCTTGCCCTCCTTTATCATTTCAGCTGCCATTACTACTGCAGTTGTAGTTCCATCACCAACTAACTGCTCCTGTCTTTCTGCTATCTCTACAATCATTCTTGCAACTGGATGTATCGCCCTTAGAGATAGCAAGATTGTTACACCGTCATTTGAAACATGTCTATTCATAGCTTGATCTATTAGTAGCTTATCTAATCCCTTAGGTCCTAGGGTAGTTCTTACAGTATCCGCCACAGTCATCACGGCATTGGAATTGGACTCTAATGCATTGAACTCAATGTTCTCCGCCATAGGCCTCCACACACCATAATTAGGATTTGACATTAGACATTATTCTCTAATACAGATCAAAATAAAGATATATCAAAAAGGATAATAAACAAAATAAAAGAATTTTCCAGCCATAGTTGATGCTGTGGCCGTCATTGTTGTTATTATTGCTCTTGTTGTTAAACTGCTATGCCATGAAGTACCTTTGTGCTGAAGAGAGTTCCTTTGCAGGATCTACAGTTGCAATTTGTCCGTCCAATTTTACTTCGTATGTCTCTGGATCAATTGTTATCTCAGGAGTTTTGTCGTTCCACATCATATCCTGTTTGCCAATACTTCTGCAATTCTTAACAGGGAGAATCACTTTTTCCAATCCTAATTTCTCGGGGACTCCTAATTCTATGGCTTTCTTTGCCATAAAAGTGAATGATGTGTTCTTTACTGCCCTTCCTAATGCTCCAAACATTGGTCTATAGTAGACTGGCTCTGGAGTTGGAAGAGATGCATTTGGATCTCCCATGATTGACCATGCTATGAATCCTCCCTTAAATACCATCTTAGGCTTTGCAGGAAAGAATGCCATTGGATACATAACTATATCTGCGTATTTTCCTACTTCAAGAGATCCTAGATAATCTGAAACACCGTGTGTTATTGCAGGATTAATTGTTGTCTTTGCAATGTATCTTTTTGCTCTGAAATTATCGTTATCGCCTGTCTCCTCTCTATATCTTCCCTTCATCTTCTTCATTTTGTCTGCAGTCTGCCATGTGCGTATTACTACCTCGCCTATTCTCCCCATTGCTTGACTGTCCGATGAATACATACTCAATACTCCTTCATCATGTAAAACGTCTTCTCCTGCAATAGTTTCAGCTCTTATCCTTGACTCTGCAAATGCGACATCCTCCGGGACTGCAGGGTTAAGATGATGACAGAACATCAACATGTCAAGATGCTCATCTACTGTATTTACAGTGTATGGTCTGGTTGGATTAGTTGAGGATGGTAGAGCGAATTGTTCTCCAGCAATCTTCATAATATCTGGTGCATGACCACCGCCTGCACCTTCTGTGTGATATGTATGCAATGTCCTACCATCAATGGCATTTATAGTATCTTCTACATAGGCGCATTCGTTTATTGAATCTGTATGAATGGCTAGCTGTGTATCAGTAGCGTCTACCGCTCTTAGAGAAGCGTCTAATACTGCGTTAGTTGTTCCCCAGTCTTCATGATCTTTGAGGCCGCACGCTCCTGCTTCTATCTGCTCCATTTGGGTTGCCAACGATGGATGAGAATCATTCCCCTTTCCTAAAAATCCCCAGTTCATAGGTGTATCTTCTATCGCTTCTAACATTCTGCTCATGTTAAAGACTCCAGGCGTACAGGTTGTTGCACATGTTCCATCTGCTGGACCAGTTCCCCCTCCTATCATATTGCAGATACCATTACTGATGGCATCTATGTACTGTTGTGGGCATATATTGTGAACGTGTGTATCAAAGTGTCCTGCAGTACAAATAGTGTGTTCACCAGCTGTGGCTTCAGTGCATGCTGAAACAATCATCTTTGTATTTACTTTATCCATTACATATGGGTTGCCTGATTTTCCAACTCCAGCTATTTTGCCATCTTTTATTCCAATGTCAGCTTTAACTATTCCTAGCACCGGGTCTACAATAACTGCATTTGTAATTACATAATCGAGAGCTCCATCTGCATTTGTGACGCCAGAAGCTTGCGCTAACCCATCTCTTATTGTCTTTCCTCCACCAAACACAACTTCGTCTCCTGGTGTTATAAGATCTTTTTCTACTTCTATCATTAATTCCGAATCTCCAAGTCTGATTTTGTCCCCAGCAGACGGTCCATATAGATCCGTGTACTGCTTACGAGTTAATTTTAGAACCATTTCTATTTTCTCTCCTTCTATACTCCCCTAAATCCAATGGTTCTGGCTTTCTGAAGTGAACTATTCTTTACTATTGATGATTTCAGGCTACCCATCGTTAGACCATTGAAACCATATACAATGCGTTTGCCACCCATCTCACATAATTCTACCTCCTTTGAATCTCCAGGTTCAAATCTTACTGAAGTGCCTGATGGAATATTCAATCTGAACCCATATGCTTTTTCACGTGGAAAATCAAGTGCTCTATTTACTTCAAAGAAGTGTGTATGGGAGCCGACCTGACAAGGTCTATCGCC
>JBKPPX010000123.1:0-3333 GCA_046733815.1 Thermoproteota archaeon
ATCTAATCTACAGCTAGACTACATTCAAACAATAAAGAATATGATCAAGAATGTGATTTCTGCTCAAAAGCAAATGGCTGATAGTACCAATAATAATAATAGTAGCAGATGGAATATTTCTTCTTCATCTTCTTCATATTCTTCATCTTTATCATCAGTACCAATACAAAATATAGAGCAATTTACAAGACAATTAAACGAATTCACCAACAATACAATCAGAGTATCTAATCTCAACAATCAGTTTACTATCACCTTCCTAGATACAATAAGAGAGAACTTGAATATCTATAATAAAGCAACGAGTGAATTAACCAAGTACAATACGAATATGGCAAAGGCGTGGAATTCGTTTTTTGCCATTACACGTCAATAACAATTTCGTTTTTCTTCTTTAGTAGATTTTTTATTATTATTTAATTTATGAAATAATAAATAACATTATCACTAATATATGCCTTCAACATGAAGTGTATGATATCTGTATGATATAATCATCATCAATCTATTATGTACAAAAAATAGCTTTGGAGAAAGGCTAACTTTGGACCAAGATACCAAAACCAAATAGATTCTTTATCGAAGAAGATTAAAAAGAAAAGACTAGCAAAGCTAGTGACATAATCAATGATAAAAGAAAAAGGGTGAGACATAATTTGACACGGCAATGAATGTGGCTAATCATTTACTGATATAAATTAATCGTCCGAAAATGATTGAATCAGGCGGATGGATAAGAAGTGATAACAACTTGTATTTTTAATGTTTTAGAAAATTTGAAGTACTAAATGAACTACTCATTGGATTGGAAAGAATAATCAAGATTCGCTTGGTAATACATCTGGATCCTTCGCCAAGCGAATCTAAGAATTCACAGGAGTCACGATCTCTATGAATCAAAGCACAATATTTCCTTAAGTTTATAAAGGCGCTTGTCAAGGATTTGGATCCATTGCATAAGCTACAACTTAGATCATGTAAAGGTAGCAAGGCAAAGAATAACTATGTTGCCACTTTGTAACGATTGCACAAACAACTCCAGGATAATTAAGTTTGAATCTATCAAACAGGACGTCTGTTCTCTTCTTGCATAGGTCATACCAGAGATTTCAAAGACGAATTTTCAACTCCTTGCTGCAATGAAGCATATTAGTTAGGCTTTATCAAAAAGATTGAGAAAATTATTTTTTATGAAATAGCGATTGAGAAAGGACTTCAATCAAGCAGCAAGAAGTCCATCTATTTTGATCGAGCATATGTATAACAAAAATTTAAGCATGTATCGGCTGGCGCTAAAGCATACGGGAATGCTTATTCTCTTTACTCTTTCTAGCATCTATCCAAAAGATGAGATGAATTGAGGGTAGCGAATATTCTTAATATTGCTTTGTCGATATTCTTGAGCGTTTATAATTTGGTACTAATAATGATCACCTAAGACTCTCCCAATATCTACTTCGTGTTGTGTTCTTTTATCTATCTTTTTTATTGCTTGTTAACAGATGCTTCAATATCTGGCCATAGCTGAGTAAGCATGATAGGTGTATTGGACCTTATCCATTCAGCCATAGACTTTTCCTCATAAAGACTCTGTGTCAAGACAGATGCTGCTTCTCCATCTACAGCGGTTTTCTGTAGAAGATGAGTAAGCATATCATAAAACACAATTTCAGCATTTTCTACTACTGCGTCCTCTTTTGCTCCCTTTAGGTCAGCCTCGGCGCTAGTCATGTGACTCCTTAGCGTATTCATTAGAGATTTGGGTGGAGACAGTATTGGCAATTCAGCCTTGTCTTTCGTCGGCTTGCCACCAAGATTAGATATTAATTGTCTTAATCTCTTTTGTTGTTCTTTTGTCTCCTCTAAGTGATGTTGTAGTTGTTGTTTTGCATCCTGCAATCTCGTTTGCTTTATTCGCGATTGTAATCTTTGTATTGAAGCATTTTCCATTGATAACGCATCATTCAAATATAGTCCTAATTTTTCATTAAGAGAAATTTGCTTATTTCGAGATGATGAACGTTTAATACTTCTTCCAGCGTTTCTTTTATTTTTAGATGAGGAAGAAGTAGTAATAGTACTCATACGTGGTTGACTATTGGTTCCAACTCTGTTTTTGCTCTTGGATCTTGATCTGCTTTTTTGCTTACGTGCCATATTATAACCAATTATATCATGTGTAATATATAATTAAAAAAGCTATTACTTTTATCTTCGATATTATCTTTGACATTTTATCGAATTTGTCTCATTACTAAATCACTTGCATTTGAAAGTGATATATGATAGAATCTTCTGGTATCGACCAAAGTTATTTCCCATTAATGATATCTATTAGGTGATATCGAAATACTAAAGCGGCTAAGAATAATCCAAATCATTACTGTCGATGATTTAATTATCACCATATCCAATAATGCCGCTTAAAGAAACTCTATCCATTAGACGCTAGAGAACTCTTATAACATATACTCTTGTGCAATCTTCCCTGCTAATAATCGTCGATATGGTGAATTAGTTCTTTGTGATCTGATCATTTGTATTCTCGTTGCTTAATTCTCCTCCTCCTTCTCGTGTATGATAAATTTCTTTGTTATATTATTACATTATTATTATTATTATATTATTATTATTATTAACTGACTTATACTTTGAAGTTGTCTCTGTTATTCTCTCGATCATTTTATATTGTGAACACAACAACGCAATAAGTAATGCATAATTTGGAAATGATTGTATCTTATCATTGACCGGTCGAACAACAGTAGCATACTTGTAACAATCATTTAACATATTAGGAAAAGTAATATTAAATATAACTCATATTTTAACTCCTTATCTCAAATTGATAAAATACTGCAATAATACCTTATGTGTTATCAATGTATAGTGAAATGTTTGGAGAGAGGCTTATGAGATAACTATATTTATTATTATAGCCCATCTCTCTCATTTTCTCATTTTATAATAAGAATTCAATAACTCAATAAATGCAGCATAATTTAGTGACTTTTTGTCATAAAGATAATTAGGCAAAATTTTGATAAATCTAAATCCGTTTTTTAACTGAAACAAAAGAACAGGATCTATTATTTCTCCTGCAATTGCTTTATTAACATAATCTAAAGGGGATATTTTGTCGGCATATTTATAGTAATAGTATAATCGACCTCCAGCTATAGTTCTTCGCAAATTCAATTTTTTGGCTAAATCTTTTCTTGCACCATAAAGCATTGAAGCGATCCCTTGGCGTTGAAATTGTGGATGGGTAGAAATATCTGCTCCGTATAAGCTATCTCCGTGACTGTCATGATTTAGAAACATCCCGTAGCC
>JBKPPX010000124.1:0-5047 GCA_046733815.1 Thermoproteota archaeon
ATCCTTGTGCGCTCAGCATCCAGCTTGCCACGGGAAGATTCAAGGTTGTCAAGCGACTCTTGGTAAGCAGAATCTATCTGAGAAATCAGTTCAGCTTCCTTTTGATCTAAAACCTTGCCAGTCATCTGTTCTAAAGCAGAATTTGAGCTCATCTGATCGTGTTCGGCCTTTTCACGGAATTTTAACCTTTTGATGCAGAACTATCTCTCCCTCTATAGCATTAAGCGGTAGTCTTGGTACAGTCTCTGCCAACAAGCTTAGCATCTATATTTTGGACAAGATCTCTTATGCGCTTGATATGGCCTCCCTCCCAGTACATCTTGCCGCAGGAAATACATTGAAAAAATTGGTTATGGCATGCTATAACCTTGTCCGGCACAATGACACCATCATTATTATTACAATTATTATTATTATCATCATCATCATTTTTGACCTGATCCAATGTCCTTTGCTTCAAGTGTCCATTACATACCGAACATCGTGAGCCAATACCGTTCATACCGACAGACGTTATTCCATTCTTCATAAGAATTTGTACTAAGGCTTCAAACTCGCTTGCGCCACTCCTCACTAGGACGCCCCGAGCGCCAACCTTGACTATTCGTTTGAATAGCTCCTTGTCCGCCGTTAAGATCACTCGGTCCTGCTCGATGCCTATCTTTAAGATTTCGTCATCATGAGCCTGCGCCCTATATACTGTATCAAATCCAAAAATGCGAAGCTTGCGGGCGATATTTCCCAGCATCGCATCGGCAAGAAAAGCTACATTACGCGCCTCCAGCACTAGACGATTCGCCCCTGCACACTTCACAAATGAATGTGCCCTCATCATACTGCAAGAGGTCTGACCACTCACCACATTGATCACAAAATCCAGATACATTGCTGGCAGAGCGAGCTATGCCAAGCTCGCCTCTTATTATGGTAGCTTTTTCAGATACTATCTCTACAAGATCAGGAGTTACTGCAATGACGTCTGAAGAGGAAATGATACCAACAAGTCTATTCTTGTAGACCACACCAAGACGCTTGATGTTGTGTTTGCGTAGCATGCGAGCGGCCTCTGTAATACTCTCCTCACTTTCTATCGTATAGAGCTCCTTCATTACGTCCTCTGCTTTTATCTGGCTTGGCTTGGTGTCGTTGACCATGACCTTAGAAACAATATCCCAATCAGTGACGATGCCCACTGGCTTGTCCTTCTCTATAATGATTATACTTCCAATGTTTTCGTCTTTCATCTTTTTTGCAATATCGTGGATGGTGTCATTAGGGGATGCAGAAACAACCGGACTGTTCATGATGTCCCTCACAAGCACTCTTGTAGTCATATGTGCATCAGTATGTTCTCTGATGGGCTTTTTTACCACGAAAAATATTCGGAATTCTGGCTTTAATTACTTATCTGATTTTCCCGGGAGAAAAGTCGCTATCTCTCTCTCTCTATATATATATATAGCCACTGATCACAGTCTATTGGTCACGGTCTATCTTTATTCTTTGTTTCATTCTGTGCCAATTGCTTTATTGTTGAAAAATTCTCGATCCTTTGACATCCTATGGGATCCCACTAGATGATGGTCTTCTTAGTGTCTCTCTCCACTCTTCGATGTTTTGATTAACCTATTATTTGTCGCCTGATTCTGCAGCAACTGACTGTGATGATGGTGATAATGATACTGCCTCTTGCAGCTGCTGCTGTTGACCCCTTTCGGTAAAAGACAATCGGGATTGCCCTGTTGGCAATGCTCTTACAAATTCGTCAAGGCTTATGTGCTTTATTGATTCTGCAATCTTGATATTGTCGTCAGCTATTTTTACAAATTCTGACTTGACCTTCTTTGCGGCGTTCATTGGATCCATTCCGCCCTGTAGTATTACTGCATAAAAGATCGAATGTTTCTTTATCGCTTCCTCCGGGCCACAGAGAACTGCTTCTCTGTTATTTAATTGCATGATGCCTATTGCAAGCCTTAACTCTACTCCTTTGAGATAATTGCGTTTGCCCTCTATTACAAACGAGCCCTTTGGTAAGAACTGCCCTGTTGGTGCCCCCTTTTTTACCTGCTCTGGCATGACCCAATATGCGTCGGCGCTAGAGAGTCCATCCTTCCATGCCCTACTAAATGAGATGGTAGCCTGTGCAACCTGATACAAGGACGAATTAATTGTGCCTTCTTGCGTTGCTGCAAAAGTTGCAGCATTTTTTATAATAAAAAATGGTGAGCCGTGAACTTCAGCATGAAAAACAATGTCGTGCTCTGTCAAATGCTTACGTATTAATGCAGAATTGGATGATGCATCACGGCCGCCAATTACCAAGAGGCCATCAGTAGTGATGAACCTTCGGTAGCGCTCGTACCATTCCTTGGAGATTTGCTCTTTCACAATAACTTTTTTGTGTATGGCCGCAGTCTCGCTCCTTAATTTTTCAATCTGCGCGAGAAGCTTGGCACGTGCTTCTTCTATTGATGCATTGCCCCGCTCCATTTCTTTTGCTCTTGCGAAAAGCATCGAGCTTGCTTTGGCAAGACTTGGGTGCATCTTAACCTGCTCCCCTGCTACCTCAATGTATTTGACGCCCTTTTCTGTAATTAATGATGCAAAGTGATTTGCAAGCACGTCAGAGATTTCATTACTCTCCCGGTAGGAAACCGACATTAATTCGCCGGCCAGCTTACGTATAGCAGCCGCTTTTTGGAGTACAGTTTCTTTGGCCCTATTCTGCTCTTCTAGGTCATGCTCAAGTACTGCAATCTGCCTGTCTAGCTCAACTGTTCTACTGCTGCGTCCTATTTCCATGATTTCGCTACTCAGCACTTCATCAACAGCATCCATATACGACGCAACTTTTTTGATGTTGTTCTCCTTGATCATCTTTGCAGCAATCGCTGTTTCTTGAGTTATTATTGGCAGTGCTTCTTGCGGCTTGTTACCTAGCATGATTACGATCGGCTCGTGATTCTTGTCCCCAGTGCTTATCTCATTTACGATATCTTTTACAGTATTGTAAATCTTACTTACTTCATCATTAGATAATTGTGCAGCATGCTTGTCGACTTGGATAACTGCGCGGCTGATAACTTCTTCGGCAAATTTCTTTGGCATAGAGACGCTGCGGCCGATCCACCTTAGCACATCAAGGTCCTTCCCTTCATCTCTCAGATATAGCATCTGATCAAGTGTAATATCGAAGACATCGACACCTCTTGCCGGTGGATAAACGTAGCGCAGGCCGACGTTGAGAGTTCTATGCCTTACCTGTATTGGATTGAGGATTGCAATTATCTGCATATTTTCGTTGCAAATTATGATGTTGCCATTACCAAAGAACTCGCCAACTACGATTCTTACCTTTCCATCTGGATGTCTAAATTTAAGTGAGACGATTCGCTCACTTCCTACCTGCTCTATTAATTCCATCTTGGCGCGCTCAAGCTCTTTCTGAGCAATGTTCTCAAGGCTGTTGTTCTCTTCCATAGGTTTAAGCTTTAGCCTTGTGATCCAAATACCTCTTGTTGAGAGGACTAACATGATATCTTCTTGCATGGGGTGGTGAAGCCTGAGAAAGAGAGAGCTCTTTGTTATGGCATTGATGCTGCTTACATAATATCCTGAGGAGCCACTAATTACTCTGCTTCTAATCTCATTGACTAGATATCGTAACTCGATGCTGGATAGCTCCATGACAAAAGATACTAACAGCATGCCACAAATATTAAACAACTGAAAATAGTACAGAGAAATCCAAGTGTAACTGTTGCTTATATTAGTGATTTACTTGTTTTTCTATCTTGTGAAGAGCAAAAGTTTTATGATTGGGTATATCAGAACAACACACAACCGCAAGGCATTTTACTGGCTCCAATTTAACCAGAAAACGCGATATTGGACATATTTGAAAGGCTCTACTACATGCGTGCTCTGGTGGGTGTGGCCGCAGGCATCGTCGCTGGAATTGTCATACCAGCTGAATTTGATCAATATACGTCAATAGGTACTGCTATACTCGTCGGAATGGTATTCTATTTTGTATCACTTGGAATTGGCAGGCGAATAGCCAAGAATGTGCCAAGGGACAAGCGCAAAAAAGTTGCAACAGAGGGCATCATGCCATTCATATTTCTGCTACTAATATTCATGATAATGATCTATACTGCGCTCCACCAGTCCTCCATTGTAAGTTAAATACCGCCAGCGTTTATCAGTCACACCAAGTTGCTAGCATGGGATTACAGTACTCCGGGCATTCCTGATGAGCTTTTCGAAAGGATAGAGGAAGTGCCTATGACAAAGGAAGATATTCGTGCGATAGCGATAAGCAAGCTACGTCTCAAGGAGGGGCACTCCGCAATAGATGTTGGATGCGGCAGCGGAAGCATCACGGTAGAATTATGCTTGCAGACAAAGGGCAAAGTATATGCCATTGACTTTGATCAAAAAGCAGTCGAGCTGACAAAAAAGAACCTGCAGAAATTCGGAGTTAAGGCCGAAGAAGTCATACTCGGCAAGGCTCAGGATATCTTGCCAAAGCTATTGGAGGTCAATGCAGTAATGGTGGGCGGTACCTGGGGTGACACGAGGCAGGTGATTGAACTTGCAGTGGGCAGACTGAAAAAGGGAGGCAGGATTGTCATTGATACTATAGTTATTGAGACTCTGTATCAGGCGCTTACAGCAGTTAACGAGCTAGACCTGAAGGAAATAGACATTACCCAGGTTACGATATCCAAAGCCCGCAAGGTCACAACGGGCACGATGATGCTTGCAAGAAACCCTGTGATGATAATATCAGCAACTAAAGTTTAATCGCAAGTCCATACTTTCAGAGAGAGAGTCTTTTTGACTGCTTCAAGCAGGGTTCATTATATTGGTGCTGGTAGTAGTTGTTGTTGTTGTAATTGCCCATTATCAGCTTGTTCTTCTTCTCCTGATCCTTGAATATGGATGGCTACAGTTTCAGATCTTAAGATACATCATACCTGATTTGTTGATTTAACTGTTACCAAGCTCCATTGAGAATGATTTGTGATGTGTTTTGTAG
>JBKPPX010000125.1:0-2236 GCA_046733815.1 Thermoproteota archaeon
AATATGAAGTCTGCAGTTGATTACCTTGGCTCTCTTCAAAACGTTAATGCTTCTAGGATAGCCTCTATAGGATGGTGCTTTGGAGGAGGCCAATCTCTTCAGTTAGCACTGAATAGTGAAGACCATCCTTTGGCTGCTACCGTAATGTACTATGGCCAAGTGATAAATGATACAAAAGAACTTTCCAAAATTAAGTGGCCAGTACTTGGTGTATTCGGAGACCAGGATCAATCAATATCTGTAGATTCAGTAAAAGCATTTGAACAAGCTCTTAATGAAACAGGTGTCACAAATGAAATCTATATTTACCCTGGAGTAGGACATGCATTTGCTAATCCATCTAATGATAACTATGCTCCACAAGAGACAGCAGATGCTTGGAAGAAGACTTTGGCTTTTCTAAAGAAATATATCTAACTTAGCAAAATACGATCGCAGAGGCAACTATAGCTAAAATATGCATTTTAATGCCTTAGAGATAGCGTGATATGTTATGTTGTTAATATTATTTGTTAATATTGGAAATACACAAAGCTAGTACTTGCTAATTTCCCCACTCTTGTTTTGTCTATTGCAATATATAAATAATCTATCCACAAGAAGGGAAAAGAAGTAAGGCATGTTACATGATGTATTAGGAGGATATGGATATCAGCTTGATTTCTTAATTGATGTAGGCCTTTCGTTGCTTGCTGGTTTTTTGATTGGTGCTGAAAGAGAATCCAGAGGCAAACCTGCTGGAATCAGTACTCACTGTCTTGTCATTGCAGGTACTATGATGTTTACATACATTTCAGCACAGGTTGATCCAAACTCTGCATCAAGAATTGCTGCTCAAGTTGTATCAGGAATAGGTTTCCTTGGAGCTGGTGATCTTAAAAAGTGAATCGACTGAAAAGATTACTAATCTGACAACTGCAGCAGCTGTATGGTTTGCAGCTGCAATAGGAATGGCAATAGGCTTTAACTTTTACTTCATGGCCGTGGTTGGAATAGCGTAATTCATCTATATTCATCGCCACAATCTCCAATTATCTCAAACAAGTTATTTGACTTTGTACATACAGAGTCTATATCATCATAATCTGTCTTATCCAAACTAAAGTTGAATACCTGCATGTTATTGTTTCTGTGATCAACTATTCCAAGTCGAACACCGATAATAACTCCTGCTACTGCAGGCTTGGAAAGAATATAGTGACTTGCTATATTTGCAATGCTTGCATTGTGCTTTTGTGCAATTCTCTTCAAAGTAGATAAAAGCTCTTGGAACAAATTCCATCCACCCCAAGTATCTATCATCTGCTTGTATTTTCGTAAGCTTAAGGTATTCAACTCAGTTGCAGAAGGTTCTGTTCTTCCTAGATAGCGCTCTGACATCATCCCTCCACAGATGCTACCATAGGCTAGGACACTGATATTATGATCCAGACAAAATGGTATCATCTTTACTTCTGGCCTACGATCTATAATGGAATATTGAACTTGGTTCGATACAATTTGTAGATCTGAATCTATCATGATGTGCATACGTTCGGTATCAAAATTTGTAAGACCTATATGCTTAATTATTCCTTCATCTCGGAGTTCGGATAGATATTTGAGAGCATCCATGTAATATGGACTGTCATAATCCCACCAGTGGAATTGAAGTAAATCCAAGGAAGTAACACTCATTCTGAGAAGCGATCTTTCTATATTTTCCTTAACGGTAGAACGCGTGATTTTTCCTGGATGTGGTACCCATTTTGTTAATGCCTGAATTCTGTCAAGTTCTTCTTTTCTTTTATGTGTCCATAATCTACGCCTGAACTCTCCAATAAAATCCTCTGCTGGGCCATAAATATCCGCCAGATCCCAAGTCGTGAAGCCAGCATCATGATATCTAATCATGTCTTCCATTGCCAATTCATAATCAATATATCCATGTCCTCCTGCAACCTGCCACATGCCATTTAGTATTCTGCTTATTGTCAAATCACGAGCCAGTTGGTAGCATTTCTTGCTCATATCATTCACTCTAGATTTTTCCGGTATTTTATCTCACCAATATTAAACACAATAATCTAAGGCTTATAAAAAATCTATTTCTATAATGCTTTTAATTCTTGTTTTAACTAATATAGTAGTGCTAGTAGTGGAATAAGAAAATAAAAGAACGCTAAGCCAGAATGATATGGCTGCTTTCGATGTCTTATCTGCCATTGTTAGTTCTTACTCTACTATTGCTATATAC
>JBKPPX010000126.1:0-4153 GCA_046733815.1 Thermoproteota archaeon
AACATCAAGTGATAATAATAATGTAACAAGACTAAGCAGCAGCAGAGCAAACACTCTCTAGAAATAAAAAAAGATACAGAGGTAGGTAGGTTTTATGGCATTGACTGAGTGAAACCTCCTGCCTGCCCTATTGGTTTTATGGAGTGATTCTAGTTTTAGAAAAAAATAATCTGATTTAATTACGGTTATCCGCGTATGGACGCTCATAATCCATTCCAATTTAGAAATATCTCACATATCAGAGAGTGCTTCTGTCCAGTTGCATAGAGACCTTCGCCAACTGACTTAAGTGCTTTATTTGTATACATGATAACATATGTTTAGCCTCCCATATGCTCAAACATTTCTACTACTACATTAATATTTAATTTAATTCAGCTTTAGATTATCTTTGATTAACTTAGCATAAGAGGATCGTATGGTCTTTTTGAAAGGTTTATGTTTTCTTGTTCTCTATTCTTATTGTAGAATTCTAATATTCAAGTGCTAGCACACTGGGTACCACCAATTCTATATTACTGCTAGCATATACATTATCAAAAAGGTAATGATCAATGAATTGAATTAAAAATAGGGCAGTTATAATTCCAACTAAGATAATCATGACAACTAAAATGTTTATAATCTTATCTAATAGTTCTATATAACTATCATTTTTTCTTATTGGAGATATTTCATACATTTTTGTTTTACATATATTTTATATATATTAAATTGTTAGTCTATAAATATAGAGTGTATATGATAATATAGTTAAATACTTCTCTAAGAGGTATAAATTAGAATTCGTCAATTTATGATGATTATGGTAGGAATTGCAAATCAATAGAAGATATGCTGCATATTTACACAGTATTTCTTATTAGCATCTCATCTATAGCTTTTCTAATATTTGTCTAGGCGGTATTTAGATCTGCTACTTTTTGATTATCGATAATTTTAGAATAATTTTTTGAATATTATATATTCCCTTGAGTTGTAACTTGAATTCAACTGCTTTTTCTTCTGCTGCTGTTATGTATATTTATTCTATCTGATGAATTATACGTTTACAAGTGCTTTTAAAGCTCTAAAATACTTCGATTGTTTTAAAGCCTTGCTTTGCTGTTGTCTTTTAATATACAACGATATTACTAAAATCATCATCGGCTATCAATAACAACTTGGTGTTTTTGAGGCTCAGACTAGAAACTTTGAAAAGTAATTATGTAATGTCTATATAATAATTGCATTTTTCAAATGGAGTATAGTTATGCAATATTTTTAAATTAGGACAGGAAAGGCAAGATTATGAATATAAATGAGTGCTAAAACGTCCTATGATAAAGTAATACAATTAATGAAAGAACATCATAAATGGTTTGATAAATCAATTCCTCTAATCGCAAGTGAAAATATACCAAGCCCAGCTGTAAGAGAAGCAGTAATATCAGACTTTGGTAATAGATATGCTGAGGGATGGCCTGGCGAGAGGGTTTACGCTGGCTGTATTTACATAGATCAGGTTGAGATCATCTGCAATGATTTAGCAAAAAAGGTTTTCAGAGCAGAATTTGCCGACTCTAGGGCAACGTCAGGTGTCGTTGCAAATCTAGCGATTTATTCTGCATTCTCAAGTCCAGGCGACTATATGATGGCTGCTTCTATTCCCAGTGGAGGGCATATTTCTCATGGAAAGAAAGAACATTTTGGTACTGCAGGTCTTGTTCATGGACTATTTATTGAACACTATCCCTTTTCAAAGGAAGAAATGACTATAGATGTGGATGCCACAAAAAAGAAGATCCAACAGATGATACATGATGGAAAATCACCAAAGATAGGAATGTTTGGAGGCAGTCTGTTTCTTTTTCCTCATCCTGTAAAAGAACTGGCGGGCTTTATGCATGATCATAACATGTATATTAATTATGATGGAGCGCACGTTGCAGGGCTGATTGCAGGAGGGGAATTTCAAGACCCATTAAAAGAGGGAGCAGACTCCATGACTATGAGCTCACACAAAACCCTATGGGGTCCGCAGGGAGGAATTATTGTATCATTAGAAAAATATTCAGAAGCGATCAAGAAAGCAATCTTTCCTGGTAACACTAGCAGTCATCATTTACATCATGTTGCAGGCAAGGCTATTGCATTAGCAGAATCATTAGAGTTTGGAAAAGAATATGCAAAACAAGTAATCAGAAATGCAAAAGCTCTCGCTGAAGCTCTGGCTGGATTTGGATTTGGGGTGCTAGGTGAAAAAAGAGGATATACTGCATCACATCAGATTGCAGTTGATGTTTCAATGTTCGATGATGGTGGTACTGTAGAGAAGAATCTGGAAAAGGCGAATATAATTTTAAATAGACAATTGCTACCAGGAGACATTAAGGCAGGCAGGCACTACATGCATCCAAGCGGAGTTAGAATAGGTGTTCCTGAAACAACTAGACTGGGCATGAAAGAAAGCGAGATGAAAGAGATTGCAAATTTCATAAAACGAGTGATTGTAGAAAAACAGGATCCTGGTACTGTAAGAAAGGATGTTGCTGACTTTAGGAAGCAATTCCAAAAAGTACACTATGCTTTCGATAATGCTGTAGGTGCATATGAATACATAAGCCTTATTGGTAATGGTAAAAAATGATACGATAAAGCAAAGGCGAAGAGACATTATTTGTTTAGAAGTCTTGCTCAATTGTGCTTTTTATGATGGCTATCGGTTGTACCGCACATGAACATTTGATCATCAACATTGTTGTTGTTCCTTACACTCAATCAAAATGTTGATAAAATAACTTTTTGATACAAGATCGATCGCTAATTGAGCAAAAATTCTGGGAGTATAAAAGATATCTGATGATATATATTTTAAACTTCACCAGACTAGAATATATTGTTCCATTGTTAGAGTCCCTTATTATCAATCGATCAACGAAAGAAACATTTATTGACTATCTTTATATAATATATATATCATTTCTAGTTTTCTTTTCTTAGTTTCATTATTTTTTGTTTTGATTCTTCCAAGAGTTTAAGCGAAGCGTCAATAAATATACGAATATCACTTTCGCTTAAACCATTCTTGCGATAATCTCTAACTACTGCCTCTACTGACCCAAAATATACTCCAATAAGCGCAATAATGACAGCATGTTCGTCTGGTTTATTCTTTTCTAGATAATCAATAATATATTTTGATATTTGCATTGTTACATCGATTTGATCTTTGCTCATTATTTATTTCCCTACTACTAATCTCAATAGATTTCAGATAAGAATGTTCAACTTAAAACAGTTATGTAAGAAAATTGTATATATTTACGGGATGTGCATGGTAATTAAACTAAGGTATTCATTTCTCTGCTGACAATAATAAAACCTATAGATCTGTAAATAGGAAATGGCAGCAAATCATACAAAAGTAGACATATTCAAAGTTTTATTATTTTACTTAGTCAAATGCATATTGATACAAAATTGTATAGAAAATCCTCAAAAAACAAAATAAGAGAACTCCTTTAATGGTATTTTTTAACAGCTCAGAAGTCTCTTTTCAAGTAATACATCCTGCGCTAACCAATCACCAGTAATAGTAAGCAGCTATGGCTACTGTGACTTTTTTTGACTCATGTTAATAGATAGTGTGTCAGAAAAGATTATCATAGTTTAATACAATATTCTAAACAGATTATGTCCTCCTCCTCCTCACTAAATGTATAGTTTGCAGTAGTTAACACCTTAGGATGAACAAATGAACAACATTGCTTAATAAAATATGAAAGAAAACCACCAACCATGATAAAATATAAACTGATGGTTTCTATATTATTAGCTTTAGTAATAACATTCTTAGCTCATATCTCTAGTTGGATGACAAATGCACAAAGTCAAGATCTTAATACAACCAGCAGCATGACTATTGAAGATAAAATTGAAATGATAATGGGCAACAGAATTACTAAACTGATGGATGACACAATCGATATGATAAAGAATGCCAATACCACAGTGATTACTAATCGATCCGAAAACGGAATCACTCCAGTAACAAACATTACAGATGTTAATAACGTTGGCGTAAAAAGTATAGACAAATTAGAAAAAAAAGTAGCAGGAAACAATACTGCTTTAGATCTAGATAATAGTAGTAGCATAGATAGTCCTAATG
>JBKPPX010000127.1:0-2067 GCA_046733815.1 Thermoproteota archaeon
GTTTAATACATGTCCTGAAGTTATCAAAATTATCGGGTTTTTATTACATTTCTCATCCTCGTACCGATCACACCAAAGTAGTATGGTAAGAAGAATTACAATTTAATCAAGTTGATGCCTAACATCTTCTTGTCATCACAACGTTTTGACATATTTTTATAAGATAAAGACGCGGAAATTTGTAGAAAATATTGTATTGTAGAAAACGAATACTTTTGTGTTTGCATAGATAGTTTTGTTCAAAATAGCGTCATGGATCTCGATATTTCTTATAAACTTTGATCAATAACGAAAACAGCTCCGCTAGAAGAATTGTTGTTCTAGCTAGCAACATAATAATGATGAACCGAATTCTCCTATCCGATCAAAATAAGATGATAGAAGGGCCCAAAATTCCATGTCTTCATTCTAACTGAAATATAGCAGCATCCAAAATCGCTACTTTTATAGCTATAAACTCATAAGTAGAAAAGATTAGTTGAACTAGTGGTACAATAACTTTAAGATAGCACTGCCGACCACCAATACGTGTAGTATTATGCATATTGACAGAGAATGCTAATTTAAAAAGATAAGTGAAAATTAAATTGGCTAACTACTATGTACGATAGCATTACGTTTTAAGGTAGTGAACATATCCAATAAGAAATAGGATTAATATAATATGGCAAAACAAAAAAGGGTCCATATAGAAGAATCTAATTCATATTGTGACATTACGCCATGGTAAATATGAGATTAATATTTCTAGGAACATCTGCTGCTGTACCTACATCAAATCGTGGACTTTCCTCTATAGCATTACTTAGAGGTAATGAATTGCTGTTATTTGATGCTGGTGAGGGTATGCAACGTAATTTTATAAAGGCTGGTATAGGTATGAATAAAAAAATGAAAATTTTTATTACTCATATGCATGCTGATCACTGTGTTGGACTTCTTGGTCTCTTACAAACCATGTCTTTGCAAGGAAGAGAAAGAATGCTCGATATATATGGTCCTCTAAGATTACCCGAGTTTCTTAAAGAGAATATGCGTATTATGAATATTAGATTAACTTTTAATATTAATGTTCATTTAATCAATAGTGAGGGTATCATTACGAAAGAGAATGATTATCAAATTACTAGCTGCAATGCATGTCATTCAATACCTTCATATTCGTATTGTCTCACAGAATTTGAAAGACCAGGAACATTTAATATTGAAGAAGCCAAACGCTTAGGAATTCCGGAAGGCAAACTATATCATGAATTGCAATATGGTCAGGACATCATATATCAAGGTAAGATTATTAAATCGAGCCAAATAATGGGTCCTCTCCGTCCCGGAAGAAAAGTAGGAATATCGGGTGATACAAGACCCACACCAAGGCTGCAAAATTTTTTTAAGGACTGCGATATATTGGTTTTTGAATCTACATACAGCGATGAAAATCATTGTAAGGCTCTCGAAAGTTTTCACTCCACTGCTATGGAAGCTGCACAACTTGCAAAAGCCTCTGGTGTTAAGAAGCTAGTTCTTACTCACTTTAGCCCAAGATATGAAGAAACTACTCAGTTAGTTCAACAAGCAAGAACTATCCATGATAACGTAGAAGCAGCTGAAGATCTTAAGATCGCAGATATCTATTATATAGAAAAACAGAAATAATTACTAATTGTTATTCGATTAACAGAATTGATTTGGCAGTCCTAGATATTTCCCTTTCTATATTAACTCTCGATAAAACTGTGGAGACATTAAGTAGGATATTATACAGAATTTAATCGATTCATGTTAGTTAAATTAATATTAATAACAACTAATGACAATTCGATATTTTTAATAGATATAAGATGTACTCAGGATCGTTATAAAAATTATAAAATATGGGGTAAAGAAATACGTTATTAGAAATTTTTCAGAAATTTAATTAGCTACTTATAAAATTTAAGAATACTTTCCTTAGAATTGCAAAAGTACACTTAATAAGTGTCACACTGCACTGCATAGGTCTCGAAATTGATTATAAGTGCTAACTAATTACCTTGAAAAAGCTTCTGACAAGTTCTCTTTGATCTGGCT
>JBKPPX010000128.1:0-2596 GCA_046733815.1 Thermoproteota archaeon
TCATTGTGTATCTTCTACCGAATTCAGATTTGATGTTTTCAACTGCTTCTTCATATCTGTTATGAAACGCTTCCTCTCCTTTTGACACCATAAATTTATGAAGAGTATTCTCATTCTCAAACGTCATAAAATAATATTATCGGAAGAGCCATAAAAGCTAAAGCATCTGAGCATAAGTGCCGTTGTCATCAGGAGAGATAAAAGAGAAAACAGTAGATTACAGGTAACACAAAAGTTTTGATTGAATACTAAATCAGTATATAAGAGAAGGTGAAATTTAAGTTGTTTTAAAAGCTTTTCTTGGAAGTATCAATTTATTCTTGTGTTCAAGAACGCCTGTGAAATGATTACAAACACCTTTTTTCCTAGAAGGGTTAATAGATAACTTTCTACAATATACATATGTTAATTGTGACCAAAAACTGGTATGCAGAAATATCACATTCACAGAACTATGCTCTACTAGAAAAACTGTTATTTAGAGTAGCCAAAAAGTGGATATCTGGCTATACCTACAAAGATGCAATATTAGCAGCCAAACAAACCAACAGTAAACGAATGTATGCTATTTTGAATTTCCTTGGCGAAGAGAGTATTGATGTCAAACAGATTGAGCAGACAGTAAACGAATATTGTTCGTTACTGGATCTTTTAAAAAGTAATGAAATAGACGGTTGCATATCAGTAAAACCAACACAAATCGGTCTAACAATTAGTTATGAAACATGTTTGTATAATTTCAAACAGATCGCTAATAAAGCAAAAAGTTTGGGCAAATTTATGTGGATAGATATTGAATCTTTCCCATTCGTTGAAAATACAATAGCAATTTACCTTGAACTTTTTAAAGAGTATAAACAGACAGGGCTGGCAATACAAGCATACCTTAAAAGAAGCTCTAGTGACTTATTGCATTTATTAGAAGAAGGAGCAAATATTAGAGTTGTCAAAGGAGCATATAGGGAAAGTGAGAATAATGCATTTCAATCTGCCGATAAAATCAATTTAAATTTCTCTAAATTGATACAGATGTTATTTGAAAATAGCAATGACAATTCCATCTTTGCAATTGCAACTCATGATTCCAAACTTATTGAGGAAGCAATTAAACTATCAGAAAATTACGGAAATATTAAGAAGCGTTTTGAATTTCAACTATTAATGGGTATTTGCGATCAGATAAAAATGAACCTTGTAGAAAGAAAATTTAAGGTATCTGAATATATACCTTATGGAAGTCATTGGCTTCCATATTCTATCCGTAGGATCAGAGAAAGAAAGAGAAACATATTGCTACTAGCAAGATCTCTAGTTCAGTCCTAAGAAGAAATGAAACACCATTAGAAAGTACCTTTTTTGATTAAATGCTAAGTTTCTTAAATTCTCTTATCCTTCATCTTCGCTTAGATTTGAATAGAAATGACTATTGGTTTAGTCTTCCTAATCTTGTTTACTATTCTAATAATCTTTCCTTGTAAACCATATTTCTTTCTAAGAAGTTGATTCGCCCGTTCTGATTCTGCCGTACTTGCAATCTTCATCTCTCCATCGACCCACTCACCCTTTGGCTGTCCACGAGCATTTGATGGAGTTATCCGTACATGTGAATTATTTCTTGCACGTTTTACCTTCCCGGAATTACTATCAGTTCTGACATATATTATGCTGCTATCTATGGCAAACCATACTGGTGTTTGCACGGCTTGACCATTCTTTCTATATGTCTCAAGATTAATGTACTTTTGATTTAAAAATTGGGATATCTTGTTTCTACTCATTTTTATAACCTAATTGACAGAAAGACAATACCAATATTCTAGAATATCATCGCGTTTCATATGCTTTTGCTTTATTCTATTGTCTAGATGCATTTAGAGAGCATAATGATAAGATAATCGTTTAGTTTTAAGCTTAATGTTCGTAGGATTTTTCCATATGATAATATTTTAAAATCTCATAAATTCAATTTATTTTAGAGATACAGGAGAAGATATATCTCATTAATTTATAAAAATATATCTAGAAAATACTCGCAGGAATTACCTTAAGAACATTTGCAAGATATTGATAATGTACCTCGTTAATAGAAGCTTATAGTGAATAGATAATGTTTATTTTGAATTATAGAGCTGCCTAATCCAGGCAAGTAAATAAGAAAAAATGCTGTCAAATAGCAGACTATAGAAGAAATATACTGACACTCCTTTACTTTGATTTTAGTCATGACATGAAAGAAAAATGATCATTAGACGCCCTCATGCTAAATTATAGCAATAGTCTACATTCATATTTAGATGCTCTAACTAGAAATTTAGTTATTGCTCCTTTTATTTTCCAGAATTATCCGCGCTTGATTAAGGATCTCAATAAGTGTAACATCCGAATCTGAATGGCTGTTGTTGCTGTCACGATTAAGATTGTTTATTAGAATATCAATAGCTCTTATCACTGAGTTCTTTAATTCATCAATAGGTACTAGCTCACCCTTACCGTCGCTTTCGAATTTGGCTGATCTGATCAAAGGCATTAATTGAGCTAAACTTTCGCTATCAGCATTGCTAATACTACTATTAACAATAATATTACTTATTTTAAT
>JBKPPX010000129.1:0-5572 GCA_046733815.1 Thermoproteota archaeon
CTCTTATTATGTATGCGAAGCTCTGCGATGTAGAGATACTGTCAAGTTATCTTTCTGAAATAAGTGTAGGAGATATGCTTTCCGTCCAGGCACGGATCACCAATCCTCTTGATTGGCATCACTTTTATGACAAGATATCCGTCATCAAGAAAGAATCTAAAACGGATTTTACAGTAGTTACACCTGAAGGAGATAGAATAGTTGGTACAGGACAAGTCATGGAAACAGAAAGGTGGAATAATTATGGTCAGTTTGGATTTAAGATAAAAATAAAGATCAAAAAACAAAAATCGTTGACAGATAGACGCCTAAGGTCAAATCATTCTAATATACAGCAAACAACTGTCCCAAAACAAATACTTAATAGAGAACTTGAAATTAGTCGCAATGGATAGACATTGACAACGTGAACTAAAAGCCAATTAAAAAGTATACAATTTTATATCAAGTTATTTTCTTGAGGTCATTCTGTAGGTTCGTTAGTTCAGCATCGTTAGAACACTGTCTTATATAGGAATTGAGAGACTATTGCATAGGGGAAATAACAATAGGTATATGCAATTTAGAACATTTATATCCAAAAATCTATTTTTGCTTAATAATTTGAAACGCATAAAGGTCTTTGCTATTGACATAGATGGTACAATAACAGAAAATGGTGGAGGCATGGTACATCTTCCTGCTATTGAGAACCTAAGATATCTTGAAAGACTTGGATATAAAATCATATATGTTTCTGGACGCTCATCGGTGGAGGCCTATATACTTTCTGTCTTTAGTGGTACTACCAAGATCGCTGTTGGAGAAAACGGTGGCGCAGTGACTTTATCTCCGCAAGAACATATACTTCTGGCGGACAAGGAAAATTGTTTAAAGGGCTATGAGATATTAAAGCAAAATATTGAAGGTGCAAAAATTAAACCTGTTTTTCCTAGATTTACAGAAATTGTATTACTTAGAACTTTTGATATTGCAGAGGGACAAAAAATCTTAAATGAACATAATTTGGACTTGCATCTTAGTGACAGCGGATATGCTTTTCATATCAATGAAAGACGAGTTGACAAGGCGAGAGGACTAAAAAAAGTATTGGATATTTTGAATGTTACACCAGCAGAGACAGTCGCGATTGGTGATAGCCAGACCGATATTCCTCTATTTGATCTGTGTGGTTACAGTATTGCCCTTAATCATGCCGAAGAAAATGTAAAAGCCAGAGCTAGATATGTAGTTTCTGGCAAAGAAGGTGAAGGGTTGATTGATGCAATTGAATATATTGCATTGAATTACTTCGGAGAGGGAAGTTTAATTGACATTTCGGCTCCTAATTGACGAAATTCGTGAGCTGCTATCAACAAGTCTCTCAAATCTTGGTTACGGTCAGCAAGATTTCAATATATCAGAATCACCAAGAAAAGAGTTTGGAGATCTGAGCTGCAACGTAGCATTTTTGCTTAGTAAAAAACTCAATAAAAAGCCTTTCGATATTGCTAATGAAATCATCAAAGAAGAGCTAAATCCGTATATCGAGAAAAAAAAGGCAAATGAGTCAATCTCTTTTATTCTTTCAGTTGAATCTCACGCGTCAGGTTACATAAATTTCAAGGCAAATATTGTTAATTTAGCCTCTCATACTCTTAAAGCGGTACTCGAAGATTCTAACTACGGCTTTATTGACATCGGCCACCGTCAAAGGATTATAATTGAGCATACGAGCATTAATCCGAACAAGGCTCTTCATGTAGGTCATATGCGAAATGTAATCATTGGAGATATAATATACAGGATCTTGAAAGCAACAAACTATGAAGCAAGAGTTTTAAATTATATCGACGATTCAGGTCTACAGGTTGCCGATATCGTTGTTGGATTCAAATTTGGTGGATTTCCTCTATATCCCAAGGATAAATCTATAAAGTTTGATCAATATTGTGGTGATGAAGTTTATGTAAAAATTAACGAAATGTATAAGGATGATCACAACCTTGAAGAAAAAAGAAGATTAGTTCTTAAGGAAATTGAACAAGGAACATCAGCGATTGCTCATTTTGCTTCAGAAGTTTCTATGCGAGTTTTGAAAGATCAACTGAAAACTTGTTGGAGAATGAAAGCTCATTATGATCTATTAAATTTTGAATCAGATATTGTTTTCTCTGGACTATGGAGCAAATCGTTTGAGATGTTAAAAGAAAATTGCATTGCTACCTTACAAAGGCAAGGAAAAAACAAAAATTGTTGGGTCATTCCGCAAGATAATGAAGAGGAAAAAGTAATTATCAGAAGCGATGGAACAGCAACTTACATTGCTAAGGATATACCATATGCAGCATGGAAATTAGGATTAGTAGAGGACCCTTTCCTCTATTATAAATTTGCTGATCAATGGGATGGATCAATTCTTTGGGCTGCGACCTTAGATCCCAAAGCCAGTAACGGCGAGCATCCTTGTTTTAATTCAGCTGAAAAGGTTATTACGGTAATTGATTCAAGACAAGCAAGACTACAGAGAATCATTACAAAGGTACTGTCGCGTTTGCACGCTAACAACGACAGATATTATCATCTTGCGTATGAGGCAATGACTCTGAGCTCTGAAACTGCGAAAAGGTTAGGACTAAATATTGGAGACAGACAATTCATGCACATATCGGGTAGAAAAGGAATATATGTTAATGCAGACTACATTCTGAATACACTTCAAATAACTGCTTATAGAGAAGTAAAAAAACGAAACCCTGATCTTTCAGATGATGACACAAATACGATTGCAGAAGAAATAGGAATATCAGCCATTAGGTACAATTTGATAAAACAAGATCTTGATAAGATTATAACTTTTGACATTGTTGATTCACTGAGCTTGGAAGGAAACACTGGACCGTACTTACAATATACCTATGCTAGATCCCAGCGAATTTTAGAGAAATATGCTAAAAAGATAAAATCAGGAAACTTTAATTTATTGGTTCAAGAATATGAAGTTAATTTAATCAAAATAATTGCTAAAATGGATCTAGTGATAGAAGAGACAGTCAAAACACTTGATCCAAAGCTACCGGCTAAATATGCTTATGATCTTGCCACTGCCTTTAACCTATTCTACGAAAAAGTTCCCGTCTTGAGGGAGAAAAATAAGGAAATCATGCTTTCTAGATTAGTACTTGTAAAGTCCTTTGGTATTACTTTGAAAAATATATTTAGCGTGCTAGGAATTTCTGCGTTAAAGAGGATGTAAATTAAGTCAATAGATTTAGAACACTAGATACCGAAGATTTTCTAGATATTGCCTTATTAATTTCCTAAAGCCTTAGACAGTCTATGTTGCATTGTCTCTCTTCGAAAATCAGATATACAGTTGATATAACTATCAGTATCCACTGGTTGACTTTAGGCAGGAGATTTATATAAAAATATATCTATTCCTCCCAGAATGTTTCATATATAAATGGCTTAGGCACAGATATGCCTTAGGAAAACGAAAATATTTATCTCTAAATAAATTTACTAATTCTCTTATCAGATACGGTGATTATTTTTTCTATTTCTAAAACCTGCTATTGAAGATAGCGATCCTATTATTCTTGGGCAGATGAACGAACTGTTGAATAACATATAAACTAAAATAGATCTAGCAAAACAATTGTATCTAGTAGTACAGAATGAAATAACATCAGAAAAGATTCTCTCACCGGAAGGATTTTTATCAGTATAACTTTTGTCTATTATTGAATGAAGATAGAAGAGGGTTATCATGTTTTACTTTTTCATTCAAAGAGAAAGAAATGGTTGGTTAAAGTTACTACGGAGAAGAAACTGCATACACATATTGGAGTCATCGATGTTTCATCGGTTATTGGAATGGAATATGGATCTAACATCAAATCGACAGAGGGAAAGAGCATATATCTTATTCAACCAACAGTGTATGATTTTATAATGAAATCTGAACGGAAGACTCAGATAGTTTATCCAAAAGATTTTGGTTATATAGCATCTAGGACTGGCTTGCAAAATGGATCTATAGTATTAGAAATAGGAACAGGAAGTGGTGCTCTCACAACATTTATGGCTAGTATTGTAAAACCGACTGGTCATATTTACACTTACGACATTAATTCTGATTTTATGGCTATAGCAAGAAAGAACCTCGAAAAAGCTGGCATGCTACAACATGTTACAATGCACTTAGAGGATCCTCATTTGGGTCTTAGTGTTAGAGAAGCAGATGTCGCCGTTGTGGATCTTGGAGATCCTTGGAGCGTAGTTGATCATGTTCATGTGTCACTAAAAGGAAGTGGAGCCTTTGTGGCAATTTGTCCCACCATGAATCAATTAGAAAAAACTGCGAATACTTTAAAACAAAGCGGATTTGCCGATGTTGATTGTGTAGAGATCATGATTCGCGACATAGAAGCAAGAGAAGGAATGACTCGGCCCTCCATGAGAATGATAGGACATACTACGTACTTAATCTTTGCGAGAAAAGTTGAATCAAGTTCCTTAGAATACGCTCAAACTCTATCGTCTCCATTAGCTTAGCCAAGGTCTATGATAAATAAATTTCAAGTAAACTAATGAGCAATATACATGTTCTTGTAATAGTATCTCGAGTATGCAAATTCAACCCGTCTGTTCTAATATATACCAGATTATGGATTTTATTCACCTCAAAATATTCCACTTTTTATTGGGCCAAACTTTTCTAATAAGTTCTGTAGTAAGGCAATATAGTTAGAAATAACTCAAGTCCAAGGTTTGTTTGTTTGTATCAAAATATCTATGAATGTTTATTTATGACAATTTCCGCAATAACAAGACATGGCGTCGCTGTCTAAACAAGGGAAAAGGTCAGTTGAGTCCCAGGCAGAGATGACAATTATTATGTTACCCTCAGATGCAAATCCCAAGGGCAATGTTTTTGGCGGTGTTATACTAAAGCACGTAGACCTTATTGCGGGACTTGTTGCTAAAAGGCATTCTGGCCGAGCCAATATCGTTACTGCAAGCATTGATAGAATGACATTTTTAAAACCTGTATTCATAGGAAATGCTTTGATCCTAACAGCCAGATTAAACTACGTTCGTAAATCATCTATGGAAGTGGAGGTCACTGTTGTATCTGAAGATCTTGATGACAGCACAAAGATTCATGCAGGTACTGCCTTTGTTACAATGGTTGCTCTCGATAAATATGGAAAACCTATGGAAGTTCCTCCGATAATTCTGGAGAATGATGAAGACAAAAAACACTTTAGAGAAGGTGAGTTGAGAATGCTTTCACGTTTGAAAGAGGCCGGAAGAATGTAAACAGTTCGCGTTGTCGGGTGAAAAATACATTTAAAATAGCCGGTTTGACTTTTACGTTCATCATACTCGCCGTCGCTTTTTTAAGTAAAAGTATTCAACATGCTCCTAAATTTCCTGAATACAAACATTTAACCGCTAAATGAAAGAAAACATCAAATCTGCGTTATAAGTAAGATGTTATATACAGTGATCATTCAATAGTGAGAATTTAAGAAACAATGTATATTTTGTCGCATTATAATATTTTGTATTCGTAGAATTTACA
>JBKPPX010000130.1:0-4724 GCA_046733815.1 Thermoproteota archaeon
ATTCTAATAACATGATATCAATTGACAGCAGTAATGGAAAAGCAGCAGTATTTTCTTCCCTCGATGTTTTTGGATTATCATATATTAGAAACTTTGAAAGTGAATGGGATAGTGCGATGCAGGTTAACCATTTGATTCAAACAGATCCAAATACTGCGGCAATAGCAATCCAGCTAGCAAAATTAATTGAAAAGGGATTATCAATGTGTATATTAGATCATGCAATAAATCCAGAGGCAGATCTCGGTACGCATATTATTAGATCAATCGAAAAATCAGGATTAAAGATACTTGAGACAAATATTAATGAGCTATTCAATATTATCGATTCGGCATTAAAAATTAGTTATTCAGGCAACTTAAAACATGACAAAATCAACAATGTAATAAGCATTCACTCAAGGAGTGATGGCAAATCAGTTTTACCATGGGCATTACTACTTACTTCATATTTCAAACACATCGGCAATGAGTCCAAAATAATGCAAAATTCTAAACAAATCGCAAGTACTGAATCCATTCATCTTAAGCTTTTAAAACCTATTCCTGAATTGAATCAAAAGACTTCATCGCATTAGGCAAACGATCTAACAAATCGGTCGCTACCATATGTAAACCTACTTTATCATATGCCAAATTGCCTGCTACTCCATTAAAATAAACACCCAAAATTGATGCTTCATAAGGTTTCATTTTTGTCAGTATACCCGCTGTTAAGCCAGATAATATATCCCCCGTCCCTCCTACAGTCATTGCACAATTATGGATCTTGTTTATAGCAACTCGATCTCCATCTGAAATTATATCTGTTTGTCCTTTGAGTAATATTGTAATAGCATATTCTTTCGCATATTTGTATACATTTGATATTCGTTCTTTTTCATCCATACCTGCGTTTTGTCCAAATATTCGTTTGTATTCTCCCGCGTGGGGAGTAATGATTGTGTCAGTTCCACATATTTCTTTGAGAACAGCGGGAATTAGAGACGAAGCATCCAGCAGTAACCTTGTACCGTCGCTTTTTAGATTGTTAATCAGCGAATGTAATGCCTCTTGTCGCGCTACAGTCATACCCATACCAATAGCGGCTGCATGAGGTTTTTTCGGAATCATTGCAAGGAGTCGATTAGCTGAACCAGTAGTTAATTTATCATCAGACATTGGGAATGCTATTATATTTGGAGAAAAGGATCTGACTGTTACAATGTTGGATCTAGGAACAGCCGTGTAAACAATATCTGTTCCAGATCTAAGGGCAGCCATAGAAGATAAAATAGGTGCACCATGGTAAAACCTGTTTCCTCCTACAACTAGAACAATACCATTGTCGCCTTTTTTAGATGACAACAAACGAGGAACCATAATTTCTTTTACAAGTTCATTAGTTACTGTGACCGCATCTGGCAATTCATTCATAAGATATTGTAATCACGAATAAACTTTATCAATACTGAATTAAATAGATGTATATATATTAAAATATATATATGTATTTTTAAATGGCCTTTTTCTAGCAATTGAAGGCTATTTGATGCATCAAATGGCTTCATATATGAGTTCTGCAATTAAAGCTGAGAAAACAGGGTAACATATCCTCCTTCTTTCATAATTTGTTTAATAATCTTATAATTAATAGGCATCTTTCTGATGATCAGCCTCTTATTATAAAAGACTTCAGTACTGACTCTGTAAATAGGATCGATAAATGTAGTTGAATCCTGTTTGTAAGTGAGTTCAATTGTTTATAATCCTGTTGCTTTTTTGACTCAAAGATATCAGGCTAGCTATAATCTGAAATTAGAATGATATTATTTATCAGCTACCGTAAAAGTAAAAAGTAATAGCAGGAATAATACTTCCTGTTAAAACCTGATACTATCTTTTTCTATATTGAGCAGTAGTAATATTTTATCCAGCAGGTCTTTGTTTTTTATCGTTAGTTTTTTTGCTTCGGTCATTAACATTTCAATAAAAAGATCGTCATTTATTAGGTACTAAACTAAGAATTATGCATTGTTGTATAATTGACGAAACGTATATAGATTATTATTGTAAATCGCAATGCATGAAAAATTGGTCTGCTTATAAATACTTACTAGCAAGTCGTCGTCATCCACCTTTTACATCTAATCTTTTGAATATATTAAATAAGAAAGTACCAATAGTATCGACTCGCAATCACTTTAACCTTGAGACTGGTCAACTGAGTTCATTGAAGAATATGGAAGATTATGACTCTTTTTATGCTCCTGGATTAAATGGAAATCCTTGTTCTGACGATAATGAATTAGCAGTATATATTCATGGAGTATGGACAGGACAGATTGCAGTTAAAGAACAGATAGATAGAACCAACTTATCATTGAATGCAAATGGATATAATATTCCACTAGTAGGTTTTAGCTGGGACTCTAATACTGCAACAAATCCGTCAGGCTGGGCTATTGCTAAATTTATAGCAAGTCAGAATGGACCAAAGCTTGCAAAATTCCTGTCTGATTTTAGAACCAATTATCCAAATCACAATATTAGAATAATTGCTCATTCTTTAGGTGCAAAAGTAGTTGAAAGTGCCTTAATAAACTTAAATAATAATGAAAGATGGAAAAACAATTCAGCATATAATATCACTTCTATACATCTTATAGGAGCAGCAATTAGTGATAAAGCAACATCAAAAAATACACAGTTTGGAAATGCCATTGATAATATAGTAGACAACTTCTATAATCTATATAATCCTAAAGACAATCTACTTCAAGGTTTATATGTAAAGACAGAAAATGAAAATCCATTAGGCTTATTAGGCCTAAACAAAGAAGAACCTTTTCCTCAAAATTATATGGAATATAATGTTATGTCCGAAATTCCTCCATTTAAAAATGCAAGTGGAATATATCAACCATTTGTTGATAACACAGTATCCGGATGGGGAAATAACCATTCTGGATATATTGGATTCAGAGAACGTTATCCTTCTAATAAATCTCTTAAAGATGACGGAGCTATTAATGTAATTGTAGCAGATTGGAGGGCTAATAATAGATAGTAAAAATACTGTATTATTTCATTATGCATTATTATCTGCTTATGACGTGCTTCATAACATTACAGATAACTTGACAACTATAATTTTTTTATTTCTTAAACTATCGATATATTACTGAAGGAGTTATTTGTTAGATTATTGATATTACTACTCATCTAATAGAGAGATTACATAGCATCCCAAGGCTTGTCATCATACGATTTACATCCATCATCAGATAATTAATGATAATTGATTTCCACATGAGCACTATTCTAAATCAAACATATTGCCTTCAAGGTCGAAGGGCTGCTCATTATCTTGGCCGCTATTTTGTGCATCTTCATTATCCCGAAAGATAGTTGTATCATCATTGTCGTCTGGTTCAGGTTCAGGTTCAGGCTCTGGTTCTAGTTCTTCTTTCTCTACATCCTTGTTTTCCTCCTCTTGCTTCTGGATAGGTGGCGATGAAGAAGGTTGTGATGGTGTTGGAGTAGAAGGAATTAATTCTTGCTGTGTTGATGATTCCGTTTTACTATTATTATCATTGATATTATGTCCAATGACAAAAGGTAAAGAAGACGAAACACTGGCACCATTATTCTGTTGTTCTGCTTGTGCGGCTGTGGTCCTTTCAGAAGAAAAAGGTTCTATTGTTCCAATAATATTTATACTATAATAATTTGTTAAATAAGCAGCAGCATTATTGGTATTATTATTATCATCATCTAAGATCTTTGTGCAATCAGTTCATTTGTTCCGTTTCTAATTGCATAATAATCTGGCGTATATGTAAAACCCCAAGTAGAATAATCATTTACTCCACCACTACCAGTTGCAATAGCTTTTTGAAATGGCTTTGTATTATTCCAATCAGCATATACTGTACAATCAGTAGTTGCATTATCTGTAGATGTTCCTGAAATGGTAAGCTGGCCAACCGGAACTTGTTGGCCTGTATTAGGTGATGTGATCTTTATTCCTATTATTGGCGGTGGTGGCTTCTGCTGCTGTTGTGATGGTTGTTGTTGTTGTAGCTGCGCTTGTATATGTAAACCATCATAATAATAAGCTGGAAAAGCATAATAAAGAAAAATTATTGCTATAACAACAAATAACAAAATAAGTCCTTTTGTTAACTTGAACTGGCTAAATCTTTTCATACTTTATACCATCTCTCTATGACAATATTATTTCTATAATAATAGAATTAAGAATAGAATGGAACTCAATTCTCTTTCAGATATAACTGTCTTCCTTTTTACGCTCAATGACAGAAGGTGTTATCGAATATAGAAAGATTCTAGGGTTAAGTCTTCTATCCTAAAACCTCTACCTTCCATGCATGCTGGATGTATCTCGTTCTAGTCTCCAGCTCCTTCATCTTTCATCCATGCGCCAACAACTCTAACTCTGTCACCATCTTGTGGAATTTCAATCGTGCTAGAATCTTGAACTTTTGGTATAATTTCAACTACGATCATTCCATTGCCCTTTCATCGTTTGCTTCATTTAGCAGTTCATATAATCATCTCTGACTTCTAGGTAGAAGTTGTAATCTCCATCACTTACACGTTAAGAGTCATGTACCATACCAATTGATTCTTCGCAAGAAAATAATACACTTAATCTCCCGGATTGTATATGCCCTTAAGTACTGTCTCTTATACACATCTGACGCTGCCGACGACTTGGT
>JBKPPX010000131.1:0-2612 GCA_046733815.1 Thermoproteota archaeon
TAATAGGAGTAAGCATATTGCAATCTTCTCATTAACTTTATATACACGCAGTATTGAGATTAATCGTAATCTCATCGGTTAGATTTTAGAACCTCATAATAGAGCGTATTTGCAAAGATGAAATGAAATTATTCAAACTTCCTTTTGATATCACTTTTCCCTTTGATTGTAAAGTTTTGCTATTTTTTTATCATTTTTTGAAAATCCCATAAGGTGACCTCTAAGTAGTTGAATGCCCAGCGCTGGATCTACTCCTTTTGGACAAACTGCGCTACATGATCCAGCAAAATGACATCTCCAAATACCATGTTTCTCATCTACGATATTCAATCGCTCTTTTGTATCATTGTCACGTGTATCTGCATAGTATCTATAAGCCTGTGATAGAGCCTGGGGACCAGGAAATTTCGTATCTGTGGCTACAGTAGGACATGCAGAGTAACATAACCCGCATTTGATACAATAGGAGAACTGTAAATATTTATCAACATCTTCCAGACTCTGTTTGAATTCTAATAATCCTTTGTTGTCCGTCAGATCACTACTTTCGTTATGTATATAGGGCTGCATTTTTTTATGGTGATCAAAAAATTGTGAAAAGTCTGTTACTAGATCTCGGATATGAGGGAAATTTGCAAGAGGTTCACATGTTATTGTACTACCCTCTAACTCTGAAATTTTTGTATAACAAGCAAGTCTTGGAACTCCATTAATTTTCATTCCACAAGATCCACATGATGCCATCCTACATGAGTATCTTATTCCAATACTACTGTCATGATAACTCTTTGCATAAAGAAGAGCGTCAAGAACAGTTGTCCAACGCTGTATTGGTATCTCAAAGGAATCGTAGCTAGCAGAATCCCCCTTGGTTCTATTAGCACGGAATACCTTTATCACAATATTATCGCGAAGTATCTCCTTTTTAGTATCGTCTTCTTTTCCATTCCTATTTTTTAGGATTCCTATTTTTTTGATAAATTCCTTCATTTTACTCTAATCCTAGTTGGTTAGCCATTATTATTGTTCTAGTACCATATGCAATTATGGCTATCATCGCAGTTATAGTGAATATTGTAATACCGTTTTCCCATGTCTTATTCTGTCTCAATTCAAGCAATATGACTCGTAGGCCATTAAAACCATGTATTGCGATAAGTAGGAGTATTGACTCCAGCAGAAGTGCATATGGGATATTATGATAGTTTACGACTACATTTTCGTACTGCAGGCTCATATTATATGGTATTATTAGACGCATTAAGATATGCACAGCGACTACAAATAGGGCTGCTATTGCTGTAATATAATGTATTTTCATTATTTGACTTTCATGCAGGATTATGTTTCTTGTCTTCATCATTACATCTCCTTTTATTTTCTATTCTCCGCCAAGGAGCACACTAGACCCGTAAAGCATTGCTACAGCAGCTAATATTAATGCAACCCATATGCCTGACTTTTGTCGATAGTTAAGTGACATGGCATCATAAGGATAGTCCGGTCTTCCAGGTTTGCCCAATCCCTTACCCGCATGGGTAAATATCAATCTAATACCGTTAGCCGAATGGAAAGTACTCGTTCCTATGACCAATATTAAGAAAAGATGTCCCCATTGTGTTTGAGTTAACTCTAACATAGCACTCCATGCATCCGGACCTCTTGTTAGAGAGCTAGTTTCGTAAACATGGCCTATAAAATAGATCAGCAGGAATACTCCAGTCAATCTTTGTAGCCAGTAGGACACACGCTCCCATCCATATCTGGAGGGGTTTAGCCATCCTTTTAGACCCTCGCGATTATTGCGATCATAACCACTTTCTTTTGGTCTTTCCATTAATATTTTCTCTCCACAGGGGCATAACGTGTAAAAGTTACTGGATGCCATGTCATCTTTGGACCGTCAGATGAAAAATAAGCAAGAGTATGCTTTAGAAAATTGACATCATCACGCTTTGAATAGTCTATTCTTGCATGTGCACCTCTTGATTCCCGACGGTTCAAAGCTCCAATAAATACAACTTCTGCAGTCCTCAGCATTGAATCTAACTCCATGACATTTATGAAATTAGTATTATACTCTTTTGCCTGGTCATCTGTATGCTTCCACGCTAATTTTTTTAATTCTTTTACCTTTTTTAAACCTTCAGCAAGGTCTTGTTCTTTTCTAAATACATATGCTTTAGAATCCATAGTATCAGTCAATTGCTTTCTTATTTCATATGGATTAACTTCGCCACGCCCTCTAAATATTCCATCATAGATCCTTTTTTCTTCTTCAATGACGTCCTGTTCTGAAATAGATGATGAAGAGCCCTTAGATTTTAGTGCGTGTTGGGCTGCTAATTCTCCGGTGATTCTACCCCATACAAGACATTCGGAAGTAGAGTTCGCACCAAGACGATTGGCGCCGTGTGTACTGTTACATGCAGCTTCTCCTGCTGCCCATAGCCCATTCATTTCAGTAGCACCATCTATGTTTGAATTAATTCCACCCATCATGTAGTGACATACTGGTCGAATTTCAATTGGCTCATCAATAATATCTACTCCGGAAAATTTGATGCCTATTTCCCTTATTCCGGCAAGACGCTCCTTTATCCTCTCTTGTC